>CAJNCX010000003.1:0-215572 GCA_905221365.1 bacterium | reverse complement strand
TAGTCCGTACGGGATTCGAACCCGTGTTACCGCCGTGAAAAGGCGGTGTCTTAACCCCTTGACCAACGGACCTTGAGCTTTTCAACTCTTTCTATTATACCTACTTTTTTCCCTTTGTCAAGATCTTTTTTAATGAATTTGACTTTTTCTTTTCTTCACTAACTTAACCACTGCTTCTGTCCGTGCAGTATGGGGAAACATATCGACTGACTGGATATACTGGAGATCATAGACTTTCACTAGTTTAACTAAATCTCGCGCCAAGGTCGAAACATTGCAGGATACATAGACCATTTTTTCTGGAACATAAGCCAGAATGGTATCCAACAACTTATCATCTAAGCCCGTACGAGGAGGGTCTACTATCAGTGCATTCGCTCGGTAACCCTCTTGATACCAGCGTGGAATGATTTCTTCAGCTGTCCCCGCTTCGTAATGGGTATTGTCAAACCCCATTCTTTGAGCATTTTGCTTGGCATCTTCAATGGCTTCTGGAATAATATCCATCCCTCTGAGACTCTTGACCTTATTTGCGAAGGCGAATCCAATTGTCCCGACACCGCAATAGGCATCAATCAGATGATCTTCTTTGCTAACATCTAGAGCTTTAACTGCTTCACTATAGAGAATCTCTGTCTGCTCTGGATTGAGCTGATAGAAGGCACGGGGCGAGAGAGAAAACTCATAGTCCAGCACTCCTTCTTGAACACTCTCTTTTCCCCAGATAATTTCCGTCTTTTCACCATAGATTTCACTTGTTTTTGCTGTATTTGTATTGACTGCAACTGTGACGACTTCTGGAAAATCCTTGACTAGGTCTTTGACTAGTTGATTCAAATTTAGCTGGCGATTCGTGACAATGATAATCTGAACTTGACCCGTTTTTCTCGCTCGGCGTACCATGATGGTGCGAACACCTAGCGTTTTTCTCTCATCGGTGATGGGAATTTGATGATAAGTGAGAAGCTCAGCTAGGCGATTCGCAATCACTTGGGTTTCCTTATCTTGTACCAAACAGTCTTTCAACTCTACGAGATAATGAGAGTTTTGCGCATACAAACCTGCTTTGACCTGATTTTTAAATTTACGAGTCTGAAATTGCAACTTAGCACGGTAGTACTTTGGTTCCTGCATTCCGATAGTTGGACGGATTTCATAGTTTTCATATCCTGCAGGAGCAAATTTTTTCAGGGCTTGGTGGAGCATGTCCGTTTTGAACTCTAACTGTTTATCGTAGTGGAGGTGCATGATTTGGCAACCGCCACATTCATTATAAATCGTACAAGCCGGTACGACTCGAAATTTCGACTTCTTATTAACCTTTAGTAATTTTGCTTCAACAAAGTTACGTTTAATAGAAGTAATCTGACAATAGATATCTTCTCCTTTGAGGGCACCTGGCACAAAAACGAGGGTTTTCTGGTAGAAACCGATTCCCTCACCATTGATGCCCATCCGCTTGATTTTTAAAGGTATTTTTTGTTTGACTTTCAGATTCATACCCCTATCTTATCACATTTTAGGGTATAATAGAACTATGAAAATCACAAAACTTGAAAAGAAAAAACGCCTCTACTTAATGGAGCTAGACAATCAACAAACCTCTTATATCACGGAAGATACCATTGTCCGTTTTATGTTGTCTAAAGATAAGGTGATTAGCAAGGAAGAATTAATCGAGATACAGGGCTTTGCTCAGTTTTCTTATGGTAAGAACCTCGCTCTCTACCATTTATCCTTCAAGGCTCGTACTGAAAAGGAAGTGAGAGAGTATCTGAAAAAGTATGATCTTGATGAAAAAATCACTAGTCAAGTTATCGCTAATCTTAAAGAAGATAACTGGATTAATGATCGTCAGTATGCCTACTCTATCATCAATGCCAATCAACTTTCTGGAGATAAGGGGCTTTATATGCTGGCTCAGAAACTTACTCAAAAAGGAGTTGCTAAATCAACTATTGAAGATGTTCTAAAGGATTTTGATCTTACAGAGGTCGCTCAACGTGTTGCGGAGAAACTACTTAAAAAATACACGGGAAAGCTTCCCGCTCGTGCCTTGCAGGATAAGATTATTCAAAACTTGACGAACAAGGGCTTCTCCTATTCTGATGCTAAAAATGCCTTTGACGACTTGGATAGTCAAGTTGACCAAGAAACGACTCAAGAACTCATTTTCAAAGAGTTAGACAAACAATATACTAAATACGCTCGCAAATATGAAGGTTACGAACTAAAGCAACGATTGACTCAAGTTTTGGCTAGAAAGGGCTATGATTTTTCGGATATAGCGAGCGCTCTCAGAGAATATCTTTAACATTTTCGTGTAAAATTCAAAAAAATAGACCAATTTATGATATAATAGTAAACGATAAACTTATAAATTGTAGAAAGTTGGTTAGTTATGAAACTTCCAAAAGAAGGCGACTTTATTACAATTCAAAGTTATAAGCATGATGGGAGTCTCCACCGTACTTGGCGGGACACCATGGTACTAAAAACAACAGAGAACGCTATTATTGGCGTCAACGACCACACACTTGTTACCGAAAGTGACGGTCGTCGTTGGGTGACTCGAGAACCGGCTATTGTTTACTTTCACAAAAAATATTGGTTTAATATCATTGCTATGATTCGTGATAATGGGATTTCCTACTATTGCAATATGGCTAGCCCCTACTATCTAGATGAGGAAGCCCTGAAATACATTGATTATGATTTGGATGTCAAGGTCTTCACTGATGGTGAAAAGCGTCTCTTGGACGTTGAAGAGTATGAGCGCCATAAACGCAAAATGAAGTATTCTGATGATTTAGACTATATTTTGAAAGAGCATGTTAAAATCCTTGTTGATTGGATCAACAATGGACGCGGTCCTTTCTCAGAGGCCTATGTCAACATTTGGTACAAACGCTACATAGAACTAAAGAATCGGTAAAGTTGTCAAACTGGGGTGAGAGCCCTGGTTTTTTATTTGAAAAACCCAGCCTAGAAACTGGGTTAATTGCTATATATCTAATTTAGTGACGGTAAACTTGATATGGGAATAATCTTTTTCAACATCCTTATCTAACAGGAAAGCCGTGGCATCCTTCTTAACCTGAACTAGATCAATATTCTGGGCTTGAGCTGCATAGACGCATCCACAATAACATTGACGATAAATATCATACTCCTCGCACATCTCCACCGAACGCTTGTAGCCTTGGTTTTTCTTGAAATCACTTGGAAGATAGTGGGTGGTATAAATCTTTTGCACATCGATTCCGATGCTGTTGATGGTTTGAGAATTCTTATGGGGACTGATGGTCAAGGCTGAACCAAAGTAGTCAAAGCCTAAGTCCATAGCTACCTGTGCTGTTTTGTCCAAACGGTAGTCAAAACAAACCTTGCAACGGTCGCCGCCTTCTGGTTCTTCTTCCAGTCCTCTGACTAACTTCCGGTATTCATTGGGTTCATAAGGCGCTTCTAAATACTGAACCGTATTTCCTGTTCGCTCATTGAAATCACTGACAAATTTCTTGGTGACGTAAGCTCGCTTGTGGTATTCTGCCTTGGGATGGATATTGGAATTGGCAAAATAGATGGTCACATCAGCGTATTTTGTCAGGTATTCTAGGGTGTAGGTACTACAAGGAGCACAGCAAACATGCATGAGAATAGTGGGACGTTCCTCATTTTTTTCCCAAACCTGAACCATTTTCTGCATGACACGGTCATAATTAATCTTCTGATTGGGATTCATCTTGCTCAGAATTTCTTCTACATCAATCATGTTCTTCTCCTTTTTCTAGTCTTATTTTATCATATAAGTTAGGAGAGCTCAAATCTATTTAGAAGAGAAAACCTTAAAAGGAGGGAATGTTCTTCCCTCCTTTTGTGTTTCTTATGAATTGCTTAGTACCGAAAGTTTACATCATCCCGCCCATCATGCTTGGATCCATGGCTGGAGCTGGGGCTGCTGGTTCCGGTTTATTGGCTACGACTGCTTCTGTTGTCAAAATCAAGCTGGCTACAGATGCTGCATTTTGAAGGGCAGAACGGCTCACTTTAACTGGGTCGATGATTCCTTCTTCAATCATGTTGACCCATTCGCCAGTTGCTGCGTTGAAGCCTGTACCAACTTCAGCATTTTTCAAACGGTCAATAACAATAGAACCTTCGAATCCTGCATTGTGGGCAATTTGACGAACAGGTTCTTCCAAGGCACGGAGAACAATATTGCGTCCTGTTGCTTCATCTCCTGTCAATTCCAAATCAGCTACGGCTGGAATGACATTGGCAAGAGCAGTTCCACCACCAGCAACGATTCCTTCTTCAACGGCTGCACGAGTAGCGTTGAGGGCATCTTCAATGCGGAGTTTCATTTCTTTCAACTCAGTTTCAGTTGCAGCTCCGACCTTGATGACTGCGACACCACCTGACAATTTTGCCAAGCGTTCTTGCAATTTTTCACGGTCAAATTCAGAAGTTGTAGTTTCAATTTGAGACTTGATAACCGCAACACGGTGAGAAATAGCTTCAGGATTTCCAGCACCTTCTACGATAACAGTGCTATCTTTGTCCACAGTTACTCTCGCTGCTTGACCAAGCGCCTCAATAGTCGCATCTTTCAACTCAAGGCCAAGATCCTCTGTGATAACTGTTCCTCCTGTCAAGATAGCGATATCTTCAAGCATCGCTTTACGACGGTCCCCAAAGCCAGGTGCCTTAACCGCTACTACGTTGAAGGTTCCACGAATCTTGTTCAATACAAGAGTCGGAAGAGCTTCGCCATCTACATCATCCGCAATAATCAAGAGCGGACGATTGCTTTGGAGAATGCTTTCTAGGAGTGGCAAGATTTCTTGGATATTTGAAATCTTCTTATCAGTAATCAAAATGTATGGATTTTCAAGGTCAGCCACCATTTTTTCGCTATCTGTCACCATGTACTGTGATAGGTAACCACGGTCAAACTGCATTCCTTCCACGACTTCGAGCTCTGTTTCCATACCACGTGACTCTTCGATAGTAATGACACCGTCTTTACCAACTTTTTCCATAGCTTCAGAGATGTATTCGCCGACTTTTTCAGAACGAGAAGATACGGCAGCAACCTGAGCGATGGCTTCTTTATTAGCAACTGGAATGGCATTGTTTTTCAAGGCTTCTACAGCTGCGGCAACTGCTGCTTCAATCCCACGACGAATGCCGATTGGATTAGCACCTGCAGTAACGTTTTTGATTCCTTCGCGGACAATCGCTTGAGTCAAAACAGTTGCAGTTGTCGTTCCGTCACCTGCGATATCGTTGGTCTTTGAAGCCACTTCTGATACTAATTTGGCACCCATATTTTCAAAATGGTCTTCTAATTCAATTTCTTTGGCAATAGTAACACCGTCATTGGTAATCAATGGTGAGCCAAATGATTTTTCAAGAACGACATTACGACCTTTTGGTCCCAAGGTTACTTTAACAGTGTCTGCAAGGATATCGACACCACGGACCATAGCTGAACGAGCATCAGATGAAAATTTAATTTCTTTTGACATACCTATTTCCTCCTATTATTCTTCCACAATTGCCAAGATATTGGCTTCGCCTACGATGATGTACTTTTCATCGCCATCTTTGACATCAATACCTGCATGAGCTTCAACTAAGACACGGTCTCCAGGCTTAACGCTTGGAGCAACCAAGTCACCGTTCAAGGTACGAACACCTTGTCCAGTAGCTACAACTTGGGCTGTTTTTGTTTTTTCTTGGGCTGAGCCTGCAAGGACAAAGCCTCCAACAGTTTGTTCTTTTTCTTCGATTTTCAAGACCACACGGTCTCCTAATGGTTTCAACATCTGCTTTCCTCCATGATAAACTACATATTATTAGCACTCTTTATGACTGAGTGCTAATTTATAGTTCTATTGTATCACTTGGTCAGAAATAGTCAAGAAAAAAGTCTGACTTTGGCAAGATAAAAAGCCTGAGACCAACTCAGACTTTTCAATGTTTATACTCAATAAAAATCAAAGATCAAACTAGGAAACTAGCCGCAGGTTGCTCAAAACAGTGTCTTGAGATTGTGGATAGAACTGACGAGGTCAGTTACCTATACCTACGGCAAGGTGAAGCTGACGGGGTTTGAAGAGATTTTCGAAGAGTATTAAAATGGCAATTCTTCCTCTTCCAAGACCAAATCTGCCAAATCCTGACCTGCATTATTTTCACGCATGGCACGTTGGGCTCGGCTTTCCAAAAGTTGGAATCCTGTGGCAAGAACTTCAGTCACATAGTTCATTTGACCATTTTTCTCAAAGCGACGGGTACGCAACTCCCCTTCAACAGAAATGAGGCTACCTTTGGTTGCGTAGCTTGCCAAGGTTTCTGCCAATTTCCCCCAAAGAACCAGATTGACAAAGTCGGCTTCGCGTTCACCATTTTGGTCTTTGTAACGACGGTTCACAGCGATAGTTGCACGCGCTACTGACTTGTCATTGTTGGTTTTGTGCAATTCTGGTGCTGCCACGATTCTCCCAATAAGAATAACTTTATTAAACATTTTTCATCCTCCTACTTATCTATTCGCAGACAATCAAAAAAAAGTTACAAAAATTTGTAACTTTTCGAGAAAATTTTTTATTTTTTATGAACCATGAAACCTGTCGCCTGTTGATTGGCCATAATGGTCATATCTGTAATCTGCACACGACGAGGCTGACTGGTCACATAGACCACTGTATCTGCAATATCCTGAGCTTGCAATGCCTCAATTCCCTGATAGACGGTGGCAGCACGCTCTTTGTCACCGTGAAAACGAACTGTAGAGAAATCTGTTTCGACGATCCCCGGTTGAATGGTGGTCACCTTGATGTCTGTCGCAATGGTATCGATTCGCAGTCCATCTGAAAAGGTTTTAACTGCCGCCTTGGTGGCTGAGTAAACTGCTGCACCCGCATAAGCATAGATTCCTGCGGTCGATCCCATATTGATAATATGCCCCTGATTGACTTTTACCATTGCTGGTAAGAAACAGCGAGTGACTGCCATCAAACCTTTGACATTGGTATCCAACATGGTCAGCATATCCAACTCTTCGTAGTCTTGATAGGGAGCCAAGCCAAGAGCTAGTCCAGCGTTATTGACCAATATATCAATCTGCCCTATCGTTTCCAAAATATCGGAGCAGACAGTCTTGACCATGGTCATATCCGTGACATCCAGTGGAAAGGTCCAAACTGTTTGATTTGGAAAAGTTTCTGCAAACTCTGACTTGAAGGCCTCTAGTCTGTCTGTCCGTCGACCTGTTAGAACGACATTCTCCCCCTGCTCCAGATAAGCACGCGCAATCGCTTCACCGATTCCTGAGGTCGCTCCTGTAATCACTACATTTTTTGCCATCTTATCCCCCTCTATCTGGTCTATCAAATACTGACAATTTCCTAGGCAGTCCAGTGTTTGGCTGGGTCAAATGGTGTTCCAACAACTTGGTCTTCAGATAATTCAATAACCCCTCGTTTTTGCGGAGCATTTGGCAAATGCAATTCACGAGGGCTGCACATCATGCCAAAACTCTTTTCACCACGAAGCTCGCCTGGGAAAATGAGATTGCCTTTTGGCATCATCGCTCCAGGAAGAGCGACAATGGTTTTCAACCCAACACGCGCATTGGGAGCCCCTGCAACGATTTGCACTGCCTTGTCACTTGCGACTGCAACTTGGCAGATGTTGAGGTGGTCACTATCTGGGTGAGCAACCATCTCGACAATTTCACCAACAACAAACTTAGGTTCCTTGTCATTGACAATCTCTTCTGTAAAGCCTTCCGCCTGTAACTCTTGGTTCAAACGAGCGACTTGCTCATCTGTCAAAAAGACTTGACCTCGCTCTGCAATTTCAAACAAACTTGAAACTTCGAAAATATTCCAAGCTACTGTTTCACCATTTTCTTTGAGGAAAACACGGGCTACTTTGCCTTTGCGCTCCACGTCCAACTTGGCTTCGCCGCTATTTTTCACGATGACCATAAGGACATCGCCAACATGTTCTTTGTTATATGTAAAAATCATTGTTTCCTTTTTCTCCTACTTCAGTCCTGCTAAAAAGTCGTTAATTTGTTCCTTGCTTTTACGGTCACGGTTGACAAAACGGCCGATTTCCTTGTCCTTTTCTAGCACAACAAGGCTAGGAATCCCGTACACATCCCAGAGTTTGGCCAGATCCAGATACTGGTCTCTGTCCACACGAATAAAGGTGAACTCTGGATTCATCTCCTCAATCTCTGGCAAGGCTGGATAGATATAACGACAATCGCCACACCAATCCGCCACAAAAAGGAAAACCTTCTTGCCATCTTGCTCTACAAAACCTGCGAGCTCTTCTATACTACTAGGAGTTATCATAAGACTTCCTCCTCATAGACCAGGTCTTCATTTTCATAGACAAAGGTATAGTGACGACCATCCTCGAAAATGACTCCTCCGACAAGTCGCTCTAGGCTACTTTCGTAGACTTGAACATAGAGAGTCGCAATCTCACCCATATCTGAGAAAAGTTCGCGCACGATAACGGTCAACTCTTCTTGAGTCTTCATGAGTTTGTGGTTATCTGCTGCTTTTTTGGCACCCAAAGCAAGGGCACTTAGACCAGCCACAGTCAAGCTAGTCATCCATAATTTCTTAGCTTTCATACCATTCATTGTAACACAAAAAGGTCTCTAGGACAAATAGGGAAGTCGTATACGAGCAAGGCAATTAAAAAAACTCTGAGATTGCTCTCAGAGATTAGAAGATAACTAATTACTGTTTTCAACTGCTGCAGTGACAAAGGCAGTGTAGAGTTCTTCTGGACGGTTTGGACGGCTGGAAAGTTCAGGGTGATACTGACAAGCCACAAAGAATTTATTTTCAGGAATTTCCACAATTTCGACCAAACGATTGTCTGGAGAAACACCTGAGAAGACAAAACCTGCTGCCTCAAACTGCTCACGGAAGGCGTTGTTAAACTCATAACGATGACGGTGACGGCGTTGCACCACTTCTTGATTGTGATAAGCAGCCGCTGCCTTAGAACCACGTTTCAACTTAGATGGATAAAGTCCCAAACGAAGGGTTCCACCCATATCCTCAACATCAACCTGGTCACGCATGATATCAATGATAGGGTATTTTGTATCAGGATCAAGCTCTGCAGAATTGGCACCTTCAAGACCCAAAACGTGACGAGCAAACTCGATACAAGTCAACTGCATTCCCAAGCAGACTCCCAACATTGGAACATCATTCTCACGCGCATAACGGATGGCTTGAATTTTTCCTTCCGTACCACGTTGGCCAAAACCTCCTGGTACGATGATTCCGTCCGCATCAGACAAGAGCTCTGCCACATTCTCTGCCGTCACATCATTGGCATTGATCCAATTAATCTTCACTTCTGCGTCGTTGGCATAACCTGAGTGTTTCAAGGCTTCAACCACTGAGATGTAGGCATCTTGCAACTCAACATACTTACCAACAAGGGAAATCTTGACTTGTTTTTTCAGGTTCATGACCTTATCCACCATGGCTGACCATTCTGTCATATCCGCTACTGGTGCGTCTAGTTTCAAATGGTCACAGACAATTTGGTCCATACCTTGTGCCTGCAAGTTCAATGGAATTTGGTAAAGATGTTCAACATCCAAAGACTCAATAACGGCTTCTGGAGATACGTCACAGAACTGAGCTAGTTTATTTTTAATGCCCTGACCAGCTGGTTTCTCCGTACGAATGACCAACATATTTGGCTGGATTCCCAATCCACGCAATTCTTTTACAGAATGTTGAGTTGGCTTGGTCTTCATTTCACCAGCAGCCTTGAGGTAAGGAAGCAAGGTTGTATGGATGTACATGACATTATCTGCCCCCACATCTGCCTTCATCTGACGAAGAGCCTCTAGAAATGGCAAGGACTCGATATCTCCTACCGTTCCACCAACCTCTGTGATAATGACATCAGAGTCGGTCGTTACAGCAGCACGCTTGATTTTTTCCTTCAAAGCATCTGTGATATGAGGAATGACTTGAACAGTTGCCCCAAGGTACTCGCCACGGCGTTCCTTACGAAGAACTTCACTGTAAATTTTACCAGTTGTCACGTTTGAATATTTATTAAGATTGATATCGATGAAACGTTCATAGTGACCCAAGTCCAAATCTGTCTCAGCCCCATCATCTGTCACAAAGACTTCTCCGTGCTGGTAAGGACTCATGGTTCCCGGATCGATATTGATATAAGGGTCAAACTTCTGAATAGTCACTTTTAGACCACGATTTTTCAAGAGACGGCCTAGACTTGCTGCGACAATCCCTTTCCCAATAGACGACACCACACCACCAGTTACAAAAATATATTTCGTAGACATAGATTCCTCTTTCTAAAATGCTCAAGGTCTTGTTAACTACGAGGGGAGATAGAAAACAAGACCCTTATGAATAACGACATTTCAAGAAAACTTCCTGAAAAACAAAAATAGCTCCCTAGTAACTAGGGAGCCCCGACCTCTAAAAGAGGTGCCCGAACAATATAATACCTTAAAGCAGAACATTTGTCAACCCGAATCGGTAAAACATGAAAATAAGAAGATTGTTTTCAGAAAACCAACTAAAGATCCACATCCAAACGGATGACCTGCTCAACCACTCTACCTAAGCAACAAAAAAGGAGATCAGGCGATCTCCTTTGTGAAGTCTTTTACTCTTCTTCACTCGTTTCAGCGTCATCGTCAGAAAACTCATCGTCTTCTTCGTTAAGATCCACGTCTTCGCCCAAGTCATCAGGAGCAATTTCGTTGATTTCTGCATCGTAAGCTTCCACTTCATTTTTCTCATCATCTGGATTTTCATCATCATATGAAAGAGCTGGGTCTGCTTCGTATGCATCTTCGTCTTCTGGATCATCCGCATTGTAGTCAATGGCATCTGAATCACCATCCATGAAGGCATTGACACGTTTTTTCTTAGCTTTTGGAGCTACTTCATCGTCATCACTTTCTTCAAGGGCGATGATTTCTTCGTCAATTTCGTCCACACCATACCATGAACGAAGACCCCATTTGTTGTCTCCAAGTGAGATGAAGCTACCATCAAAGTTCAACTCTGTATAGAACAAAGGCAAGGCTTCGCGGATATCGCTGTTTGATGTTCCAAGGTAGTTTTGAATTTCGTTTACAAGATCGCTAAAATGCATCTCATGATCGCGACCACGAAGTTCCAAGATAGCACGCGCCACCTCAATCATAGATAGTTCACTTTTTTCTTGCCCAGCAAATACTTCTAATTCCAAAGCGTTTCTCCTCATTTTTACTACTATCGCCAGAGCGAACAGACCCTGACCTCATTTTATCATGTACTCTTTATTGTACGATAATTTTGCGGAATAGTCAAAGGTTAAATGAGAGAAAATAACAGGACTTTTTATTTCTTTGCTACCCAGCCGATGGTATCGTGAGGTGGAGTTTTAAGAACAAATTGACTGAGTTTTTTATGTGGTAAGATGATTTCTAAAATATCGAACCTTTATAACGTGAAACTATACCAACTAAGATTGCTTTCAGCATTCAGATTGAAGAAAAAGTTCATTTTAGACAATTTTCTTCAATCTTTTTCTTTTACTAGAGAAAGTTAAAAAATCTTAAAAATAACATTACATCAACACTTTTTAACATTTTATCAGATCAAAAACTTTGTGAATTCACCAATTCACAAAAATTATTTATACAACTATAAATATGATCTCTATATTTTTCTATATCAGCCACTGTCAAGTTTTTACCATTCTCTTCAAAAGAAATATTTCCATGTGCTAAACTATTTCTCATATCTTTAATAGACTTTAACGATCCACCGTAATCTGAAAACTGTGATTCCTCAAAAGGTACTCCATGTTTATATAAGATTTCCTTAATAGTTCGTACATCAGCATTCCCAGATAAGGAAAAATCTTTCTCAAAATCTAATGAGATAAAAAATTCTTGATTAATAGAATTTTCAATCATTTCAAATACATCCGAAACAATAGTATTTTCTTTTATATCTTTAACCTTACTTGAAATCCACAATTTTCTTAATTCTAAAATCACTTCAGAGTATGAAGAGGTTGAGGTATTGAATTTGTTATAGAAATCACTCATAGTTTTCCTAACAGCAGCTTCTACATAATTATATAGCATAATTACGACATTTGATTTCATAGCTTTAAAAATAGCTTCTGCTTCATTATGTTGAACAATCTCAACTTTAAAGCTATAGCAGTCATCAAAAGGAATTCCAACAAACGTTCGTTCAATACTCTTTAAAAAAACAATAAAACGATCTACCTCAATTTTTAAATTATCCATATTAATCACTCTGAAGCGAAATTCCCTGTCAATAGGAAATTTTTAACCCCATAAATTCGATCTATAACTTTACTTCTGTTATTTGCTGCATCTGTTGTTGTCCATCTCACAAAGTCATCACTAGATAACATATCTATAATTTTATCTCTGTTAATAGCCTTCTCTAACTCAGGATTATCTCTTAAAGCAAGATTAACACCTATCGCTATAGCTTCAAATCTAACACGAGGTGTTTGATTTCTATCTTCTTTTTGAAATCCTCTATCAAAATATTTCTGAACGAATTGCATCGTCTTGTTAAACTCTGCTTTGAAATGTTCTTCTTTGCTTTCATCCCAATATTCACCTTCTTTTGCAATGTAACGATCAACAAAATTTGTCACATGACCATCATATGATTCCAAATCATTACTATATGCAAAAAAACGACTAATTAATTCAATATCCATTTTCCTATTAATTGCACTTGTTGAAAGGTTTGTATTTTCTATAAATATCGGATCACTCTTAAGTTCTTTTATAAGCCTCATGAGAGGATTATCACTTTCTCTCCCTGCTCTAACTTCGCTTGAATTTGCACGAAGAGAACTTGTATTTAATCTATCAAACAAATCTTTACGAACTTCATTTGGGGTAGACTCTTTTAAAACAATAATTCTTAATGATTTGGCTCTTAGCCTATTTTTTTCTGAATTTGGTAAATCTTCAAAAGAACAATTATTCAGCTTAGTAAGTTTTCTAAGCTGTTCCAACTCAAAATCATCATTTAAAAATTCAGTAAGTGTTGAAATTCGTTGTAAACCATCAATAATTTCTAATTTACCTTCAGTAGTATCAGCTAAAAAAATTAGAGGAATAGGATAATCTAAAATCAAGGATTCAATAAATCGTGATTTGTACAAAAGACTCCAAAGCGATTCTTCACGTTGATAATCCGGCGTAAATATTCTTGAATCATTTTCGTATAGCGAAACAATAAATTCAACAGGATAATCTCGTGTATCATAATTCAAATCGTTTTTTAGTTCTAAAATTTGTCTTTCAATTTCTATTTTATTTTCTTCGTTAAATAAATCAAGTTGCTTTTTCATAGTACACTTCCAAATGTTTCTTTATACTTACTCCAATCGCTTCACCTAACTTTGGAGGTACAGCATTGCCAATTTGCATTGCGATCCTCTGAGTGGAGAATGAATCTACATCATTGATAAATTGATAAGTTCTTGGAAAACTTTGTAAAATAGCTCCTTCCCTAAGACTAAGCGCTCTGTCTTGTTCTGGATGTCCAAATCTACCATTTCCATAACCTGGGAATTGAGTTGTTATTGTAGAGGATGGTTTATCCCACTCTAATCTACCATATACAGAACCATAAGTTGCACCACTCTCTTTTTTAAAACATTCTGGTAATAAAGAATAATCCCAGTCTCTCCATGTCCCTCCTGGTTTAGAACTACGAATTCGACTTAAATTAATATCAGATAGATTTCGAGCTGTATGCAACAAATCTAAAGGATCAGTCTCACCAGCATTTAACTTTGGCAGATCTCCTATCGCCTGTCTAACAGTCGGGTAATCCTTTGTACTCAACTCTTCTATAAAGGAAATTTCTCCAAATTTAGATGCTAAAAGTAATAAACGTTTTCTATTTTGGGGAATGCCATAAGCAGGGGCAAAAGCAATCTTCCAATTTACTTTATATCCTTCAGTTTCGAGTAATACTAAAAAGTTTTTAAAGACCGTTTCTTTAGCTAATTGTGGTACATTTTCCATTGAAACAATATCTGGCTTTACCAATTTAACTTGCTTTCCAAAGTAGTCTAGTAAATCCATCTTTTGAATTGTATTTTTATTATTTCTATATTTGTGACTATATGTCGAAAAGGGTTGACAAGGAGCACATCCAATCAATACTTTTATATCAGTATCTGATGGATATAATCCCAATATTTCATTGTCTTCAATTTCCTTTACGTCTTTAAAAATAAATTTAGCACCATTATTATACTCGTAGGCAAATTTACTTTTTTCATCAATATCATAACCAGCAACAACATTGATACCCGCCTGCTGAATACCGTACGTTAGACCGCCTACACCACAAAACAAATCAACTGCATTTATTTTCATATCGGCCTCCTATTGCTTTTTATTTTTATCTCTATATTTTACCATAAATCAACTAAAAAAGCAGTTCTGATATTAGCTTAATTTATCAGAATCTGCTTAATGTTTATTTATTTCACCAACTTCTTCATCTCATCAATACGTGCTACGGTCGCGTCGTACTTGGCTTGGTAGTCGGCTTGTTTGTCGCGTTCTTTTTGGACGACTTCTGGTTTGGCATTAGCTACGAAGCGTTCGTTAGAGAGCTTCTTACCGACCATATCCAGTTCTTTTTGCCATTTAGCCAGTTCCTTGTCAAGACGAGCCAGTTCTTCTTCGACATTGAGGAGGTCTGCTAGTGGCAAGTAGATTTCTGCTCCTGTGATGACGCTTGACATAGCGAGTTCAGGTGCAGGGATGTTTGATGCGATTTCCAAGTGTTCTGGATTTGTGAAGCGTTTGATGTAGTTGACATTGCTGTTAAAGAAGGCTTCCAAGTCGCTATCGCTAGTCTTAACAAGGATTGTGATAGGCTTGCTTGGTGCTACGTTTACTTCCGCACGCGCATTACGTACTGCACGGATCAGGTCTTTAAGACTTTCCACACCTGTGTGGGCCGAAAGGTCTTCAAAGGCTGGGTTGACAGTTGGGTATTCCGCTGTAACGATAGAGCCTTCTGAGATTTGTCCAAAGATTTCTTCTGTCACGAATGGCATGATTGGGTGAAGGAGACGAAGGATCTTGTCCAAAGTATAGAGGAGAACAGAACGTGTGATGACTTTCTCTTCTTCGTTATCGCTATAAAGGACTTCCTTGGTCAACTCAACGTACCAGTCCGCAAACTCATCCCAGATGAAGTTGTAGAGGATGTGTCCAGCCACACCAAATTCAAACTTGTCAAAGTTTTCAGTGACTTTGCCGATCGTTTCATTGAGGTTGTGGAGAATCCAGCGGTCTGTGACGTTTCCAGCTTCCTTGTTAACCACTTTTTCAACATTGGCAGTTGCTTGGTCAAGGGTCAAGCCTTCGTTGTTCATGAGGATGTAGCGAGAGATGTTCCAGATCTTGTTAATGAAGTTCCAAGAAGCATCCATTTTCTCATAAGAGAAGCGGACGTCTTGCCCTGGTGCAGAACCGTTTGAAAGGAACCAACGAAGGCTATCTGTTCCGTACTTATCAATAACATCCATTGGATCAATCCCGTTACCGAGAGATTTCGACATCTTGCGTCCTTGCTCATCACGAATGAGACCATGAATCAAGGCATTTTTGAATGGCGACTTGCCAGTAAATTCCAAACCTTGGAAAATCATCCGAGACACCCAGAACGGAATAATATCATAACCAGTCACCAAAGTTGATGTTGGATAATAACGTTTAAAGTCTTCTGAGACGACATCCGGCCAGCCCATGGTAGAGAATGGCCAAAGAGCCGAACTGAACCACGTATCCAAGACGTCTTCGTCCTGAGTCCATCCATCACCTTCTGGAGCTTCTTCGCCGACATATATTTCACCCTCAGCATTGTACCAAGCAGGGATTTGGTGACCCCACCAGAGCTGACGAGAGATAACCCAGTCATGGACATTTTCCATCCATTGGAGGAAGGTATCGTTGAATCGAGGTGGGTAGAATTCTACCTTATCCTCTGTATCTTGGTTGGCAATGGCATTCTTAGCCAATTGCTCCATCTTGACGAACCATTGCGTAGACAAGCGTGGTTCAACCACAACACCTGTACGTTCTGAGTGACCGACACTGTGGACACGTTTTTCGATTTTAACGAGGGCACCGATTTCTTCCAACTTGGCAACGACTGCTTTACGAGCTTCAAAACGGTCCATGCCTGCAAATTCGAAGGCCAAGTCATTCATAGTTCCGTCGTCGTTCATGACGTTGACTTGTGGCAAGTTATGACGTTGACCAACTAAGAAGTCGTTTGGATCGTGGGCAGGAGTGATTTTCACGACACCAGTACCAAACTCAGGGTCTGCGTGCTCGTCCCCAACGATTGGAATCAATTTATTAGCAATTGGAAGGATAACATTTTTACCAATCAAGTCCTTGTAGCGTGGGTCTTCTGGATTGACCGCAACAGCAACGTCCCCAAACATGGTCTCAGGACGAGTTGTCGCAACTTCAAGGGCGCGTGAACCATCTTCCAGCATGTAGTTCATGTGGTAGAAGGCACCTTCGACATCCTTGTGGATCACCTCGATATCAGAAAGGGCTGTGCGAGCTGCTGGGTCCCAGTTGATGATAAACTCACCACGGTAGATCCAGCCTTTCTTGTAAAGGTCCACAAAGACCTTGCGAACGGCTTTTGACAAACCTTCATCAAGGGTGAAACGCTCGCGAGAGTAGTCTACAGAAAGCCCCATCTTGCCCCATTGTTCCTTGATGGTAGTCGCATATTCGTCTTTCCATTCCCAGACTTTCTCAAGGAATTTCTCACGACCGAGGTCATAGCGGGAAATGCCGTCACCACGCAAGCGCTCCTCAACCTTAGCCTGAGTCGCAATCCCCGCATGGTCCATCCCTGGAAGCCAGAGCGTATCAAAGCCTTGCATGCGTTTTTGACGGATGATGATATCTTGCAAAGTCGTATCCCAAGCGTGACCAAGGTGAAGTTTACCAGTTACGTTTGGTGGTGGAATCACGATTGAATAAGGCTTAGCCTTTTGATCGCCTGAAGGCTTGAAAACATCGGTATCAAGCCATTTTTGGTAACGACCAGCCTCAACCTCGGCTGGATTGTATTTAGGTGAAAGTTCTTTAGACATGTGTTTGTCCTTTCTAGTTTAAAATTACAAATATTTCATTATATTACTTAATGAACGATTTAAATCTTTCTCAGCTTTTCCAGTTTCTACAGGATTTGAAACAGAGTTATCTTCTATATCTTCGATTCCCCTATCATAATCTACAAATAATAAATGAGAAAGCCAACGTAATATTATAAGCTCTTCACATTTCTTTTGAAGATCATTCTTCTTACTAAAATGGATATCTTCCAATAGTTGTTTTGCTTCTTTTACAGATAAGTCAATATTTTCAATTATATGGTAAGCATTGTAGCATTCTTTATATTCTAAACTATTGGTAAACAAAATTGTTTTATTATCAATAGTGGCTAGTAGATTACTTAATAGAGGGATAAGATTTTCTGTTCTATTGCATAATTGAAAAATATTATTACAATAACTATCTATTCTATTTTCCAAAATTTCTTTGTAGTCAGAATAAGCCTCACGATAATCTTGCCAATCTCCAGAATCTTTAGAAATCGCATATTTTTCAAAAATTATTGATTCAAAAAAATAAAAATCTTTCGAAAATGCAAAAATTTCGCTTAAAGAAGAATTATAAGAAACAAAGCCATCCCAAAAAATTTTACTAATCTTTTCTTTTCTAGATTCTCGATAAGTTAGTATTTCATTTGGAACTGAAATTATTATTGAAACAACCGCACCTAATAGTGCCCCTTTTAGTAACTCATCCATCGAAATTATCCCAAATATTGAACAGCTAACAATTATTATTATTGAAATAAGAGATATACCTACAATCAGTCTAATTCTTTTCATTATCTTCCTCCCACTCACTCTTCAGCAAGCCATATATGAGACTGTCACAGCGGTTTCCTTGAACATCCTTTCTGTCTCGGATGCGAGCTTCGAGGGTAAAGCCAAGTTTCTCCGCGATTCGTTGACTTTGGACATTGTATCCAAAGCAGACCAGTTCTATCTTGTGAAGATCTAGTTCTCTAAAAGCTAGGTTAATCAAAGCACACGCTGCTTCTGGAACATAACCTAGACCCCAATAGTCTGGATGTAAGATATAGCCAATCTCCAAGACATCATCCTCGTGACGACGAGGGAAATCAACAGAGCCGATGACCTTATCGGTTCCTTTAACGACAATTCCATAGCCCGCTGGGAGATTGTTCTTTTCATTACGCTCGGGAAGAATGCGCTCCAGATAACAAATCTCATCTTCTAAGGTCTTGACGGGGTGAAATGCTGCTGGATAGGCGACCTCTGGGAGACTGGCGTAGGCATGGATATCCTCGGCATCAGCCACTGTTCGGACTCGTAAAACGAGACGTTCTGTTTCGATTCTTTCTGGCAACTCAGCTCTTGTCATCCTTCTACCTCGCTTTCTACAAAAAATCGTCCCTGCCATATCCATGACAGGGACGAATGTGCTAATCCGCGGTACCACCCAATTTCGGGCAAAGCCCGCAACTCTCATCTTTATAATAAAAAGACAATATTATTTCATTTTTCATCCATCAGCAACCAGTTTTGACACATTTGTGGACTTCTCAGCACCGCCACTTTCTGTAAAATGTGGGATCCAAAACACCTCTGATGGCTCTATTGTAGCAAGTTTTTCTCGGAAATGCAAGGCTCAAGAAAGATTACTTGAAGCTGATTCCATGCTCTTTTAATTTCTTAATGGTAGCTGGGCCAATTCCTTTCAAGGCAAGGAGTTCTTTTTCAGTCCAATTTTTAAAGTCAGCAGCTGATTTGATGCCTTCATCATAGAAAGTCTTCGCACGATCTACTGAGAGGCCTCCCAAAGTAGCTGCAAAATCCTCTACAGAATTGGCTACTTTTTGAGCTTGTTCTTTAGTCACTTCTACTGCTTGTTCAACTTTTTTAGAGACAACTTTTCCTGCTTCGCTGGCAGATTTTTCTGCGTGTTTCACAACTTTCTTGGTCTCTTCGACAACCTTAGTCACTGTACTTGAAAATGCACCTGAACGACGAAGACTGTTTCTTAATTGTTTTTTACGTTGGAGTTTCTTTGACATGATAAAATCCTTTCAATAAAAAATCCCTGATCTGACAAGGATTTAATAAAGATATTCTATCAAGATTTCGATAAAAAATCAAGAAAGTATCACTATTTTAATAATTTCGCTCGCCAAACAATCCTTCTGGCAAATCATGAAATCCCTTGCCTGCCTTGAAATTTTCAAACTTTCCAAGCAAGAACTGATAAGCATCCAAGCGACTTTCGTAGCGAATCATGGCATCTTTGGCACGCTCGTCTTGGTCTTCTTCGTAAACTTTTTGACTTTCCTTGTGCGCCATGTCGTTGATCATGATCTGGGTATTGACCCAAGCTTCAAATTCCTTCATAAATTCCTGTTCGTAACTCATTGGTTCTCCTTATTCTAATCCACGGAAATAGTCCGTATCAATCTCTCGGTAGGGTTGGATATCCTGAACATACTCCAACACGCCTTGGAATTCTCCGTTTTCATCGTGTACGGCGGCATAGGTGATGTGGACAAACTTGCCTCGCGACTCCGACTTGAACCACATTTCATACTTGTCCTTTTTACCTTCACGAAGGCCTTTCATAACTGCCTTCACCTTATCTAGGTACTTGGGCGGATGACAGAGTTCTACATTGCGCCCGACTTGGGATGGCGTCCGTTTGAAAATCATCTCATCAGCTGGCATATTGTCATTGTAATACTGGAAAATATCATCTTTATTGACAAAGGTAATCTCCATAGGGAGGTGATTGAGGATGAGGTTGGCCTGCTCGACAGAGAGATAGCCATTGCCGAAAGCCTGTTGACTATGACGGTCCAGCACCACTTCCTTTTCCTTAGGAGTAAAGGTAATGGTGAACTGTCCTTCTGGTGTATCGATAACTTGCTGAACTTGACCTTCTGCCGTGTCTAGTTGTACTGGCTCCTCTGAGCTCTTTTCCTCAACAAAGCTCTGACGCTCTGGCACCCATTTCTCAGACGGACGGATGATGGCATAGCCGTAGGCATCGCTCTCCTCCGCAATCTGAATCCAATCATCCTGGGTGAAAGACTCAAGGAGAATCATGAGGAGGATGGACTCTTCCTTGAAAATCATACTTTCAAACTCTGTCGCAAAGGCTTCGAAGGTTTCCTTTACAGTGGAAATCGCCACTTCTGGTAGTGACTTGGCTGTCGCTAGAGCTGTCTGAAAGAGTTCCCTGATCTGATCATCCACTCCCCACATGACCTTAGGGGGTGAATCGTGACCATAGCGCTCCATAATGGGGAAAAAGAGCTCTTCCTTACGCTGGTAGTGGATATCAAATTGCCCCAACAGCCCCATTTGACGGACCAAACCCTTGCGCATCTCTGCCAGCATCTCTTCGTCTTCCATAGACTCATAGGTATCCAACAATCTCCGAATGCGAATCAAGGCAGCACGGAGGGCCAGATTTTCATCCTTGAAGACGCGAACTGGGTGGCCAGGGTGTTCGGTATCCTCCACTTCGACGCCCTTAACAGCATTTTTAAAAAGATTGGCATGGACATCACAGAGCTCCATGACATCTTCAAAGGTGACACCTGAGTCTGAGTTCATCAGCTCGTGCTCCATGAGGGAAATCTCGATGGCCGAGACACCCGTAAAGGTCGCATCAAAACGCTCCTGAACCGACTCAGGAGAGGCGCCGTTGTGCAATTCTAACAAAATATCCCGTAGGATATGAATCCGTTCATCTGCCATTAGTCTAATCCAATCACTTCATAGCCATTCGCTGCCAGTGTGCGAACAATCTTGTCCATAGGAGTTCCTTCGAGCTTGGAACCTTGTTTGAGCGATACTTTGCGACCGACTGTATTGCGCATCAAGGGATTAGCAAGTGGTTTAAAACCGAGTTCCACTAGGATTTCCAAGACTTCTGGATGCTTGTCTACCACTTCCGCAACGGGAATTGACACATCGATGATATTGTCCATGACGACCTCCATGTATGTTCTAAAATGATTTTCCTGCTTATATTATACCATAAGGACGATTAGCATACACCACAAAAGAGGGTTTCCCCTCTTTCTTAGTTTTTATCCAGATTGCGTAGCATCTCGTCAATCTTGTTTCCATATTCGATGGATTCATCTTTGACGAAGGTTAAATCTGGGATTTTGTACAATTTCAAATTGCGACCAAGTTCACGTTTGATGGTACCAGTTGCTTTTTCAAGCCCGATTTGAGCTTTTTGATTATCCGAAGCAAGGTTACTCAAAATGGTGTAGTAAACCTTGGCAACAGACAAGTCACCTAGCATCTGAACATCTGTAATGGTCACACCTTGGACACGCGGATCACGGACTTTCTTTTGCAAAATCTCATTGACTTCACGCTTGATTTCCATGCCCACACGATCCATACGGAAATGATTTGCCATGATATTCCTTTCTCTACTTTGAACCAAAAGCTAGGCCAGCAGACCTAGCTATTTTTATTAGATAGAGGAACTAGAGCCATTTGAATCTAGGAAACAAGCCTTAGATAGAACTAAGGGTTCATCAAGGCGCTGTTGACGACGAGTCAAATCGGCTATCGTTTCTCTATTATCTCTTGATTTCTTCCATGACATACGCCTCAATCACATCATCCATCTTGATATCATTGTAGCCATCAATCATCAATCCACCTTCACGACCGTTTGTAACTTCTTTGACATCGTCTTTGTAGTGTTTCAAGCTTGCGAGTTCGCCGTCATAGATAACGACACCGTCACGGATAACACGGACCTTAGAGTCACGGGTAACCTTACCACTCATAACCATAAATCCACCGATGGTTCCCACTTTAGATACCTTGAAGGTTTCACGGATAACTGCCTCACCGATAACTTTTTCTTCAAATTCTGGGTCAAGCATCCCTTTCATAGCTTCTTCCATCTCTTCGATAACCTTGTAGATAATGCTGTGGAGACGGATTTCCACATCGTCAGCTTCGGCTTGTTGACGAGCTTGTGGTGTAGGGCGTACGTTGAAACCAACGATAAAGGCATTGGAAGCTTCGGCAAGCGTCACGTCAGACTCATTGATAGCACCGACTGCCGAGTGAACGATGGTAACTTTCACACCTTCCACATCAATTTTTTGAAGTGAGGCAGAAAGGGCTTCAACTGAACCTTGTACGTCGGCCTTGATGATCACGTTAACTGATTTGAGTTCACCAGCTTTAAGCGTATCAAAGAGGTTTTCAAGGCTGACACGTTGGGTAGCCTGACGTTGCTTCATAAGAGCACGTTTCGCACGCTCTTCACCTGCTGCACGCGCAGATTTTTCATCTTCGTAAACAGCAAAATGGTCACCCGCCATTGGCGCTTCGTTCAAACCTGTGATGGAAACTGGTGTTGATGGACCTGCAACCTTGACACGACGACCAAGGTCATTGGTCATGGCACGGACACGACCGAAAGTATTTCCGACAACGATAGGGTCTTGGACATTCAAGGTACCTTGTTGCACAAGAAGGGTTGCGACCGCACCTTTTCCTTTATCCAAGCGAGCTTCGATAACAGTACCGATCGCACGCACTGTTGGGTCGGCCTTGAGTTCTTGGATTTCAGCCACAAGAAGGACTGTTTCCAAGAGTTCATCGATGTTTTGGTTGAACTTAGCTGAGATTTCAACAAATTCAGAATCTCCACCCCAAGCAGTTGACATAACCCCATGCTCTGCCAATTCACCGATAACGCGTTCTGGGTTGGCACCTGGTTTATCAATCTTGTTGATAGCTACGATGATTGGAACGTTGGCCGCTTTTGAGTGGTTGATGGCTTCGATAGTCTGAGGCATAACCCCGTCGTCGGCCGCTACAACCAAGATAGTAATATCGGTAACAGATGCACCACGCGCACGCATAGAGGTAAAGGCCGCGTGTCCTGGTGTATCAAGGAAGGTAATCTTCTTGCCATTTTCCACGATTTGGTAGGCACCGATATGCTGAGTGATTCCACCTGCTTCACCTGTCGCAACACGAGAGTTACGAAGGGTATCCAAGAGGGTTGTTTTACCATGGTCAACGTGTCCCATGATCGTCACAACTGGTGGACGCTCAACCAATTCATCTTCATTGAGATAACCATCTTCGACAAAGAAACGTTCGATGTCCGCATTGTCCACTTCAACCTTTTGTTTGGCTTCGATACCGTAATCCACCATGAGGAGTTCGATGGTTTCTCCATCCAAGGATTGGTTTTGTGTGGCCATCACACCCATCATAAAGAGTTTCTTAACGATTTCTGCTGGTTCACGTTTGATACGTTTTGCGATTTCCGCAACAGTCATACCATCTGTATATTCAAATTCTGTTGGCAATTCGTGGAACTTACGCTCTGTAACAGGTTTTGGAGTCTGGTTACGGTTGTTTTGCTTGTTGCCTTTTTTATTTTTCTTGTTGTTATTCCAGTTACTATTTCTTTGATTTCTCACTTGATTCTGACTACTTCGATTCTTTTGTTGTTTTCTAGGACCATCTTCTTCGTGATCATAATCGTCACGTTCTTTGTCTGGTCGAGCTTGTTTTTTACGACGTGTATCCACTGGCGCTTCTTTCGCTACAGGAGCTACTGTTACGGCTGGCTGCGTTTGTTCAGCTAGCTTAGCAGCTTCTTCAAAGATTTCCTCTGGCTCCTTGCGTTTGTTAGCTTGAGCCAAGGCTTCTTTGGCAGCTTGCGATTGTTTGAAGCGCTCCTCGCTTGAGCGTGCGTATTCTGCATTTTGCTCTGCTTTTAGGGCTGCTGCACGGGCTTTAAAGTCAACACGTGGGCCAGCTGGTTTTGGCTGGAAGTCTTGCTGCTGACGGCGATCATTGCCACGATTCCCTTGACCTTGTGGTTTTTTCCCTTGGTCGTTAAATCGGCGATTGTCGCGGTTTCCTTGACCAGGTTTGCCACCATTACGGCCGTCGTTTTTCTGACGGTTGCCGTTTTGTTGTTGGTCACGGTTGTTGCCCTTGTTTTGTTTGCGTCGCTCTGCCTGCTCTTTGGCACGCGCCTCACGCTCCGCTTTGAAGTTTCGACTCTGTGGTCTTGCGGCCACTACTTTTTCTTCCTTAGGAGCTACAGGTATAGCTGGTTTGCTTTCTTCCTTTGCGGCAGCTGGTTTAGCTGACGCAGGCTTTTCTGCTTTCTTTTCTACACTTGCTTTTGCTGCTGCAGGTTTTGCTTCTGCTTTAGGAGCAGGTGCAGATTTAAAGCTAGCTGCGATTTGCTCAGCAGCAGCAGCTTCCACGCTCGATGAGTGGCTTTTCACATCCAAGCCCAACTCTTTTGCACGCGCTACAACTTCTTTACTTTCTTTTCCAAGTTCTTTTGCGATTTCGTACAATCTTTTCTTAGACAAATCATGTCCTCCTCTTCTATTCCATAAGAGACCTCATTTTCTTTGTAAATCCAGCATCGATCACAGCCAAAACCTTTCTCGATTTTCCGACTGCTATGCTTAATTCCAGTGTTGAAAACACGGTTATAACTTCTACTTGATAATAGTCACTTTTATCTTGAATCTTCTTGGTCAGATTGGGACCAGCATCATGCGCTAGAAAGACTAGCTTGGCTTTCTGGTCTTGGATAGCCTTGACCACCAATTCCTCACCCGATATGATCCGTCCTGCTCGTTGAGCAAGTCCCAAGAGATTACTTATCTTTTGCTTATTCAAGTCCTAACTCTCTTCTTTTCACTTTGTGATCCACATAAGCGATCAACTCGTCATAAAAGCTTTCTTCCACTTCCATGTTAAAGCTGCGGTTAAAGACTTTCTTCTTTTTTGCCTCTAGGGCTTCTGTATTGTCTAGCTTTATATAAGCGCCACGACCATTGGCCTTGCCTGTCGGATCGATAAAGACCTCTCCTTCTTTGTTCTTGACAATGCGGAGCAAATCACGCTTATCAATCACTTCGTTGGATACAACAGACTTGCGCAAAGGGATTTTTCTTGTTTTCATCTTTCCCTCCTCTAGCAGCTTTTATTCTTCTGTCAATTCGTCTGCAGCTGCGTAATCCACTTGACCTGCTTCTTCCATAGCTTCAAATTCACTGGCAGACTTGATATCGATACGGTAACCCGTCAAGTGAGCCGCCAAGCGAACGTTTTGTCCACGACGACCGATAGCTAGAGAAAGTTTGTTATCAGGTACAACGACCAAGGCACGTTTGCTGTCGTTTTCATCAAAGATAACTTGGTCAACCTCTGCAGGTGCGATAGCATTGTAGATAAATTCAGCTGGATCTGCTACCCACTCGATAACATCGATGTTTTCTTCGACAGGAATCATGCGGTCGCTCTTAGCATCGTAACGAGCTGGGTGGAATTTGCTGGTGATTTTCTTAATGTTGGCACCACCTCGTCCAACGATTGTCCCGATAGCGTCCACGTTTGGATTGTGGCTACGAACGGCAACTTTCGTACGGTCACCAGCTTCGCGGGCTACGCTCATGATTTCAACAGTTCCATCATAGACTTCTGGAATTTCTTGCTCCATCAAGCGTTTGATCATTTCTGGATGGCTACGGCTAACAAAGACGTTGACACCACGAGGATTGTCTTCAACCTTGTAGACATAAACTTCGATTCGATCGTGGGAAGCAAAGACTTCTCCAGGGATTTGGTCTTGTTTTGACAATTGGGCTTCGATGCTACCAAGGTTGACATAGATAAAGCGGTTGTCAAAGCGTTCTACAGTACCTGACATGATTTCTTGCTCATGTTCTTTATAAGTATTGTAAGTGATGGCACGTGTTTGCTTGCGCATTTTTTCCATGATGGTTTGTTTAGCAGATTGGGCTGCTACACGACCAAACTCAGCAGGTGCTTCTTCAAACTTGATTTTATCACCAAGCTCATAAGCTGAATTAATGGCAAGAGCATCTTTCAAGCTGATTTCCAAACGGCTGTCAAATACTTCATCAACAACTTCACGGACAGTATAGACTGTAAAGTCACCTGTTTTTTCGTTGAAGTCGATGGCTACGCTGTCTGATTGACCATAGCGTCTGCGATAAGCGGAACGAAGCGACTCTACTACTGCGTCGATGATATCTTCTTTTTTGATTCCCTTGTCTTCTTCCAAAATGCGGAAGGCCTCTAGCATTTCTTTACTCATGTTCTTTTTACTTTTGAATCCTCAAAAGCTATCCTTTCTTTTCTATAGTTTAACTGCTAAACGTGCTTTTGATACTAAACTGTATGGAATTTGAACGGTTTTCTTACGTGTCTTGTCCATATACTCTATAGTCAACTCGTCCTCTTCAAAGGATACCAAGGTTCCTTCAAAGACTTTTTGCTTATCAATGGCTTGGTAGAGCCCGACATGAATGTATTTCCCAACTGCTCCAGCGACAGCATCCTTGGTTTTCAAAGGACGTTCCAAGCCTGGACTGGTGATTTCTAGGAAATATTGTTCTGGGAAGGGATCAGGCTTGATGGTGTCTAGGACAGGACTGATGATTTCTGTCAAGTCTGCCGTGTCGTTCAAGGTAATTCCTTCGGGTTTATCTACAAAAATACTGAGAATCATGTCACTGCCAATCTTTCCATACTCGATATCCACGAGTTCAAAAGGTGCTTGGATGACAGGTTCTACAACTTCTCTGACTAATTCTACGATTGTTGCGATTGCGTCCACCTCCTCATAAGCAAGAGGCGAAGATATTTCCCCGCCTCTCTTTCTCATATTCTTACTATCAGTATAGCACGTTTGTCAATTTATGTAAAGCATTAGCACTCAAACGGCTAGTTTTCAAGCTATTTCTTAAAATTCTGCCTCAACTCGGTAGATCACTTGACCTTTGCTGGAGAATTTTTGCTCATATTCCGTCATGACATTGCCTTCAAAATCACTGGCATGCAGGTCCAGCCAAACCCCATTGAGTTTCATCCCATACTGAGAAAAGCTCACTAGACTGTACTCAAACAAGCCACGATTGTCTGTCTTGAAATGGATTTCCCCATTCTCAGGCAAGATGCGCTTGAAGGTATCCAGGAAACTCTTGTAAGTCAAACGACGTTTTTCATGGCGTTTTTTAGGCCAGGGATCAGAAAAGTTTAGGTAGAGACGATCAATCTCACCGTCTTCAAAGTAGTCAGTCAGATCAGAACCATCTACCCACAGCAACTTGATGTTGGGCACTCCAACTCCAAGCACCTTGTCCAAGGCATAACTCAATACCGACTTTTGGATGTCAATCCCGATGTAGTTGATGTCAGGATTTTGCTTGGCCATTCCTGATACGAAGGCCCCTTTCCCACTTCCAACTTCTACATGAATAGGATGATCATTTCCAAACAAGTCTCGCCATTTCCCTTTGGCTTCCAAGGGATTGAGGACCACATACTGAGGATTAGCCTCTAGTAATTCTGTCGCCCCTTTACGATTTCTAACTCTCATCTCTTCTTTCCATACTTGTCACGGAAGACACGCAAGGCATAAATCTCCCGGTTTACATTATCTAAATCTTGATTTACAAAGTATTTGGCAATCTGGCTCAAGTAAGAATACTGACCATACCAATACAATTTTTCCAAAACTGTCTGATTGTACTTATAACCGTAATAAGTCAGCCAATCATGCCAATGCTGCTCTGGAATATAATGACACAGCATATGCGCCACATCAAACATGCGATCCGTCAGGCGAACCGAATCCCAATCCACTAGATAAACAAGCCCACTCTCTGTCTCAATCCAATTACTATGGCGAAGATCACCATGCACAATCGTTGCATGGTCTTCTCTAAAACCTGGAACCGTCCTGCGCAAATCATCAATCACCGAGTTTAAGTACTGATGTCGTTTCAAGACTTCGGGTGCTTCCTGCCTCCAAGACTGCAACAAGTCTAATGGCGTCTCCATGGTATATCCCAAACGGCTCAACTGCTTCATCAAGGGACGTGAGCGGTGAAGACGTGTCAAGATATTGATGATCTGCTTGCGATTCATATCGTGCGGTGTCAAGATTTTGCCCGTCAACCATTCCTGGGCACACATATCACGACCATCTGGCAAACGACGAGTCCATAGTAATTGAGGAGCGATTTGTTCTCTGGCTAGGCCAGGTAGGATTGGAGAGGTGTTCATTTTTACAAAGACGCGCTTCCCATCAGGGTAGCTTCCCATATAAGCTTTGCCGCTCTTCCCAGGTATAGGGGTCAGCGTTAGCTCATTATCACCCAAGTCCATTTCTTTCCTCCGTATAAAGTTTCCTTACTATTCTACTAGTTTTTGGTCTATTCGTCAACCAATCTTTTCAGTTGGTAAGGTAAATAAAACAATTGTAGGACAAGACTAGCTCCTACAAGACCCAACAAGGCTATTTTTTCTTGAAAAACCACTGCTCCGACCAGCAATTCCAACAAAAGAACAGTACCTCCCACACCGAGCACAATCTGTTTTAATCCCTTTTCTTTCTCCCCTTTTTCTAATGGAAAAAGCTGGGTCAAGTATTGGTAATCAAAGGCGTGATAGAGGGCCAGCAACTGGAAAAGCAAGAGGTAGTTAAATAGAACCACCACTGCCGTCGCAATCCAAGCTTGCTCGATAAAGATCTGCGCTAACAAAGAAAGCAAGAGTAGACGTAGACTAAGGGCAAAGAGGTCTCCATTTCGCAGATAAGAACGGAGATAGAGGTTTTGCCAGATCTTCCCTGGCACCTTTTGAACAGTCTTTAGGATGAAATCTAGATAAGCGCGACGTTTGACACTATTTGAAACGCCCTTGACCTGAGTAAAGAGAGCAAAAAAACGAAGCAAGACTTGCTTGCGCTTGCTTTCTTGGGCGATCACATAGTCCCAGTCCAGTCCAGTCTCAGTAAAAAATTTACTGGCTTTTTGGCGAAAGACTAAGTACTTCGCTGCTCCCAATAAAAGCACATAGATGAGAAAGACTGGAAAACCATAACCCATGGCTAAAAATAAGGGCGCAAATAAAAGCAAGAAAAGGGTTTGGACAAAGAGCCAAAAGACTAGTGAGCGCACCGTCTGCCCTTTGAGGTGGGACTTAACCTCCCCTTCACTGACTAAGAGAAAGAGCTTGTCCGGTCCTTCCATGTAGGTCGCGATTCCTCCCCAAGCTAAAAGCAAGGTAGAGACAATCCCAAAAAACAAAAGAATAGGCCAGTGATTTTCAGGAAAATGTTGCAAGAGTTGGCTGTACTGGTAGGCTAGAAAACCGATGAGAACCAGCAGGAACAAGACAAAGTGGTCATTGAGAACATAACGTAGATAACCGACACACTCCTTACGAAAAGCCTGCTTTCTCTTTAAAAACAAGTCTTTCATAGGTCCTCCTCTTTGGTCAGAGCCAAGTAAATGTCATTCAAACTCGCTTCAGGCATGTCAAAGGCTTCGCGTAGTTGCGCCAGATTCCCCTTGGCACGCACCTCTCCCTTGTGGAGAATGACAAAGGCATCACACATCTTTTCCGCCGAGTCCAGGACATGGGTACTCATGAGAATGGACTTGCCTTTTTGCTTTTCTACTTCCAAAAGTTGAATCAAGTCAGAAATAGCCAGTGGATCGAGGCCAAGGAAAGGTTCATCCACGATAAAAAGGCTCGGATCCACAACAAAGGCACAGATAATCATGACCTTCTGCTTCATCCCTTTGGAGAAATGCACTGGAAACCAGTCTAATTTTTGGTCCAGACGGAACATTTTTAACAAAGGTTCCACACGATCAAAAGCCACTTTTTGTTCAATACCATAAGCCATGGCAACTGTCTCGATATGTTCTCTGAGGGTTAATTCCTCATACAGACTAGGAGTCTCAGGAATGTAACCAATATGCTTGCGGTAGTTGGTCGCATCTTCTCGCAGGGTGTGACCGTTAATCTTGATTTCTCCACTGTAGGGTGTCAACAGACCAATAATCTCATTGATTGTCGTTGATTTTCCAGCACCGTTGAGACCAATCAACCCGACCAACTGCCCACTTTCAACGGTAAAGGACACATCTTTCAAGACAGGAACGTGAACATAGCCTCCTGTCAGGTTTTTAATTTCTAACATATTTTCTCCGAATCTGGTATAATGTAGCTATATTATATCAAAATTCAATACAGTAGAGGTGGATTTTATGTCAGATTGCATTTTTTGTAAGATCATCGCAGGGGATATTCCTGCTTCAAAAGTATACGAGGATGAGCAGGTTCTTGCCTTTCTTGATATTTCTCAAGTAACACCTGGACACACCTTAGTCGTGCCAAAAGAGCACTATCGCAATCTTTTGGAGATGGATGCTACCAGCGCTAGCCAACTCTTTGCCCAAGTGCCAGCAGTGGCTCGAAAAGTCATGAAGGCTACCAAGGCTGCTGGCATGAATATCATTGCTAACTGTGAAGAAGTTGCTGGTCAAACAGTCTTTCATACTCACGTGCATCTCGTACCTCGCTACGGTGCAGAAGATGACCTCAAGATTGACTTTATCGCCCACGAACCTGACTTTGACAAACTTGCCCAAGTCGCTGAAACCATTAAAAACGCTTAAGGAGATGCCATGAAACTATCCAATCTATTGCTATTTGCAGGAGCTGCAGCTGGAAGTTATTTTGTCGTGAAAAATCGTCAAGCCATTCAGGATGAAGTGCTAGATACAACTGACCGCGTCGAAGCTATGAAGGAGGATTTGGATGTCATTCAAAATAGCCTGCAAATCATCGACCAACAAAAAGCCCTTATCAGGGAATACCAAAAAGATTTGACCTACAAGTTCAAAGTCTTGGAAAAGGATTTCCAAACCAGAATGGCAGTCCTCCAAGAAGAAAATCAAGGATAAGAGAGTCTCCAACTTTCCTTAAACTCTTTTTTGGATACTAGGTTCGAACAGAAAAAGGAGGGAATGAAAGTGAAACAGTTTTTAAAAGTTCTAGCGAAGGTCATCGCGATCCCTTGCGGTTGCCTCTGTCTGCTTGTAGTCCTGGCATTTCTACTACTGATGAATCTTTTCAAGGCCTCACCGAGTGACATCCAAAAAGGGAATGATGACTTAAAACAAATCTTTATATCTCTTGATATGCCTCCTGAAAAAGTAGAATCAAATGGAAGGTATCAATTTGAGGGTGGAGGTTTACATTTTTATGTCACTTTCTCAGATGAGGTTACCAATAGCCACCCCGTCCTAAAAGAAAGTCCAAAACTCACCAAAAACCGACTCAAAGTCTATGTCCTCCAGACAGGAGAGATTTCCTACTATAAAGTAGGGGATAACTTGTTCAATCATGGCTTATTCCAATTTTTAGAGAAGGAAAGCGAAAAGTATCTCCAAGAAAAAGGAAAGAAATTTAATCCTAATTACTCAATTCTCTTTTGGAATGATCAGGAAAGTCTTAAAAAGGGAATTTCATTCTATGAAAAAGCTTTGACTTTGGTGGAGATTCAGGATAATTCGGCAATCAAGCACATTGATACCATCACTGTGAAATCTGGTAAAGAAGCAGAAATCAAGCAACTCATCCAGGAGATGGATGCGGCTGGCTTGCTCACTCAAAAGTACAAATAGCAAACCAGATGGAGAATGATTTTCCGATGCCTAAATTTCCCACAATACAAAAAAGAGCCCGACGGCTCTTTTTACTTTATTCTCCTTCAAAGGCATCTTTTATGTGGTCAAAGAAGCCTTTTTTCTTCGGATTGACTTTCAAGTCACCTGCAGCTGCGAATTCTTTAAGAGCAGCTTTTTGGCGGTCGTTCAAGCCTGTAGGAGTCACCACATTGACAGTCACGTATTGGTCACCAACAGCACCTCCACGAAGGCTTGGCGCTCCCTTGCCACGTAGACGGAATTTCTTACCAGTCTGAGTCCCTTCTGGGATAACCAATTCAACATCACCGTGCACGGTTGGAATTTCCACAGTATCACCAAGAGCAGCTTGGACAATATTAAGATTTAACTTGTAGAAAATAGTTGTTCCTTCACGTTCAAACTTATCACTGGCTTCAACTGAAACCACCACGTACAAGTCACCATAAGGTCCACCGTTAAAGCCTGCTTCACCTTGACCCGCTAGGCGGATTTGTTGGCCTGTTTCCACACCAGCAGGGATTTTTACATGTACGCTATGAGCTTGTTTTTCATGACCTGTTCCGTGACAAGTTGTACATGGATCTTTGATTTCTTTTCCGCGACCATGACAGACATCACAGGTTACTTGGCGACGCATCATACCAAGAGGAGTCTGCGTATCGACGTTAATGACACCAGCGCCATGACAGCGTCCACATGTGACTGGACTTGTCCCTGGCTTAGCACCAGATCCGTTACAGGTACGACAGCTGGCTTCACGGTTGTATTTAACTTCTTTTTCCGTTCCAAAGATAGCTTCTTCAAAGGTTAAATTCACACGGTACTGGAGGTCATCCCCTTGACGAGGAGCGTTTGGATTGCGTGAAGCTCCGCCTCCGCCAAAGAAACTTGAGAAGATATCTTCAAAACCACCGAAGCCACTTGCTCCGTCAAAGCCACCAAAACCGCCAGCACCACCAAAGCCACTGTTGGCACCTGCAGCACCATATTGGTCGTAGGCTGCACGTTTTTGGTCGTCACTCAAAGTCTCATAGGCTTCTTGAACTTCCTTGTATTTTTCCTCAGCACCAGGCTCCTTGTTGATATCTGGGTGATATTTTTTCGAAAGCTTACGATAAGCCTTTTTGATCTCGTCTGCCGAAGCGTTTTTTGACACCCCCAGACGATCATAAAATTCAGTATTGTTCATACAAGATACTAAGAGCGAACAGAAAGCGACTGAAATTTAGGAAACCGACAAGAAATCCTGATTTCTTAGGAGGTTTATCTAATTTCCAAGCTTTCCGCTCGAGTTCAATTACGAACACCCTTATTCCTTTCTATAATTTATAAGTAAATCATTAGAGGGTATTTTCTATACTCTGTTTCACTTCATCAAACTCTTTGTCCGATAGAGTAAAAATCAAGTCCTCTTCTGAATATTCGTTCTGTTCTTTAAAATAGTTGTCAGTATTTTCTGCCAAACCTAGACCAAGTATCACTTTTCTTGCAAACTCTTGATGTGCAAAGCCAATAGCAGTAATGATATTTTTATCTTGCAGGACAGCTTTTGCTTTGAAATTTTCCAGAGGAAGAAATTCAAAATAGTCAAAGAAGTTTTGCCAAATTCCACCTGTAAATTTCGTGTCCTTCAACAGACCTGCTTTTGCCAACAAAATAGGCGCTGAAGAAATGGCTGCAATTAAGATATCCTGCTTACCAAGTCCCTTCAAAAAAGAATTTAATTTTTCATCCTGTAGAGCAGGCCCTATATTTACCATTCCTGGTAAAATGATACAAGAATACTCTTCTATACAGATTTGATCCAATGTTTTTGTAGGTTGACAAGGTAAGCCATCCTCAGATATAACTATCGAATAATCTGAAGCGACATAATCAATCATGATGTCAAAAGACAGAGCTAAAGTACTTGTTAAAGCGGTTATCTCATAAAGAGAAAAATTAGGATAAATGATACAAAGTACTTTTTTCATAAGCGACACCCTCTATTTTATCGAAAAACAGAGGCTGGGTTGCAACCTCTGGATTTCTTCCTATCATTACGACGTTCAAGTTTTAAAAATCAAACTAGTAATGCTGAATTGAGCACGCCCTAACCTCTTGGTGAAAAAGAGACGTAGCTGTTTTCGCTTTAGCGAATTACAGATATGGCTACCTTTAGGTGCAAATCTTCCTAGAAACTAAAGTTTCTGCGTCAGATTTCCTATTTTCACTGTAAGGTTTTAACGGGCTTTGCATCTTATTTTTCCGTAAACTCTCCGTCTACGACATCATCGCCTGCGTTTCCTGTTGCTTGTGCGCCTTCTGCTCCTGCTTGAGCTTGTTGGGCTGCCGCGGCTTGTTCGTAGAGTTTAACAGCAAGGCCTTGAGCTTTTTCGTTCAAGGCTTCAAGTTTTGCTTTCATGTCGTCCAAGTTGTTGTCTTCTTGGGCTTTCTTAAGGTCATCAAGGGCAGCTTGGGCAGCATCACGTTCTGCATCGAATCCTTTACCTTCAGTTTCCTTAATTGTCTTTTCAGTCGCAAAGATTGCTTGGTCTACTTCGTTACGAAGATCTACTTCTTCTTTACGTTTCTTATCTGCTTCAGCGTTAGCTTCTGCATCTTTCATCATGCGGTCGATTTCTTCGTCTGTCAAACCTGAGTTTGATTGGATAACAATTGTTTGTTCTTTTTGAGTTCCAAGATCTTTCGCCTTAACAGATACGATACCGTTCTTGTCGATATCAAATGTTACTTCGATTTGAGGAATTCCACGAGGTGCAGCTGGGATATCAGTCAATTGGAAGCGTCCAAGAGTCTTGTTATCTGCTGCCATTGGGCGTTCACCTTGAAGAACGTGGATATCAACGGCTGGTTGGTTGTCTGCTGCAGTTGAGAAGACTTGTGATTTAGATGTTGGAATTGTTGTGTTACGGTCGATGAGTTTTGTGAAGACACCACCCATTGTTTCGATACCAAGTGACAATGGTGTTACATCAAGAAGGACAACATCTTTAACATCACCAGTGATGACACCACCTTGGATAGCAGCACCCATGGCAACTACTTCATCAGGGTTTACTGATTTGTTTGGTTCTTTACCAGTTTCAGCCTTAACAGCTTCTACAACGGCTGGGATACGAGTTGAACCACCAACAAGGATAACTTCGTCAATATCTGACAAGCTCAAACCTGCATCTGAAAGGGCTTGACGAACTGGAACTTTTGTACGTTCTACAAGGTCACGAGTCAAATCGTCAAATTTGGCACGAGTCAAAGTCATTTCCAAGTGAAGAGGTCCAGATTCACCAGCAGTGATAAATGGCAAGCTGATTTGAGTTGAAGTTACACCAGAAAGGTCTTTCTTAGCTTTTTCAGCCGCATCTTTCAAACGTTGCATTGCCATCTTGTCAGTAGACAAGTCAATACCGTTCTCTTTCTTGAATTCTGCTACCAAATGGTCGATGATTTTTTGGTCAAAGTCGTCACCACCGAGTTTGTTGTCCCCTGCAGTTGACAATACATCGAAGACACCATCACCGAGTTCAAGGATAGATACGTCGAATGTACCACCACCAAGGTCGAATACCAAGATTTTTTCTTCTTTGTCAGTCTTGTCCAAACCGTAAGCAAGGGCTGCAGCAGTTGGTTCGTTGACGATACGTTCTACTTCAAGACCAGCGATTTTACCAGCGTCTTTTGTTGCTTGACGTTGAGCATCGTTGAAGTAAGCTGGGACTGTGATAACTGCTTTAGTTACTTTTTCACCAAGGTAATCTTCAGCGTAACCTTTCAAGTATTGAAGAATCATAGCTGAGATTTCTTGTGGAGTGTATTCTTTTCCATTTGCAGAAACTTTTTCAGAAGTTCCCATCTTAGATTTGATAGAAATAACTGTATCTGGGTTTGTAACTGCTTGGCGTTTTGCAGCGTCACCAACGATGATTTCTCCGTTTTTGAATGATACTACAGATGGAGTTGTACGGTTTCCTTCTGGATTTGCGATGATTTTGCTTTCAGTTCCTTCAAGAACTGCAACTGCTGAGTTTGTTGTACCTAAGTCAATACCGATAATTTTAGACATGTGTTTTTCTCCTTAAATTTTATATTCTATTTTTGATTTTTCTTAATATTCCCCTTAAGTGGTGGGGACGTGAGCAACTCCCTTTGGGATTTCATCACTTATTTTTGAGCCTATTGTCTCAAAAATCCCCTGTTTCAGTAGCTTGTGCTACTGAAACTTTCACCACGGCGGGCAATATCTTCCTTGCAAGCCTCCGGCTTGCTTTTGTCTTTCTTTCATAGTTTATTGTCATTTCGGACAAGATTTCAATGTATTTATGTTGCGACACGAGAAGTCGAAATCGATTTTATTTCGACGACGAGTTTGTAAGGAGGCTAGGCAAACGCCATAGCGATTGCCGTTTTCTGACGAGTTGCTTCAGCAACCGTCAGAATTGCCTAGTTATAGACCACTACCATAGCCGGTCTTAGGATGCGATCATGGAGTTTGTAGCCTTTTTGGAAGACTTGGGCGATGGTGTCTGCTGGGTGTTCATCGTCTGCTGGGAGAGTTTGGATGGCCATGTGATAGTTATGGTCAAATTCTCCATCCGCTGCGATTTCTTCGATTCCCTCTTCTTTCAAAGCATGAACCAAGCTTTCTTGCACCATCTCCAAGCCCTTCTTCACATCATCTGTCAATCCTTCAACGGCAAGCGCACGCTCAAGGTTGTCCAAAGAAGGGAGGATAGCCTTTCCTAAGTCTTGACTACGATAACGTTGCAAGTTTTGACGCTCTTCATTGGCACGGCGTTGGATATTTTGCATTTCTGCATGAGCGCGAAAGTATTTGTTTTCGAACTCATCCGCACGTTCATTTGCCAAGTCCAACTCAGACTTCTCAGGAGTTGTTTCTTCAGTTGTTTCAACAACTTCCTCTTCTTTTACTTCTTCGTTTTTTGTTTCCTCAGACATTTTTCGCCTCCTTTTTAGGAATTTATGTAATTTCATGTTCAACTCACCTCATAGTGATTACTACTCAAATAGCGGTAGAAATCTGTGAGTTTCATAGTTAGGACTCGATTGACAACATTGAGTTGATTGACCAATTGCTGGTAATCCAGATTGACCGGACCGATAATCGCCAGAATTCCAAATCCTCGATAAGGGATGAGGAATTTACTGCTAATCACTGCTAAATCAGCTAGACAGGATTCTTGACTGTCCGCAACACGGACGCTTTGCATCTGATCTTCATGCAGACCTTCACGAATCTCCAGAGCCACTTTCTGTGGTTGGTCAAAGAACTGATAGGCTGCTAGATTGGCAAAATTCAAGAGATTGACCTTGCCCGCCACCACAATGTTTTCGTTGAACATTTCCTTAAAGATGTGTTCAAAGAGATCGATAACATTATCTGTTGTTGTAAAGTAACGCTGGATAATCTGCGGAATCTCCGTTCGAATCTTGTAATGAATATCTAGAACGGTGTGACCGAGGAAACGTTCCTGAATGATTGCCTTAAGCTTCAGCAAATCCTCCTGCAAGAAGTTCCTTGGAATCAGAAACTGACTGGTAACCGTTCGCGATTCGTCTAAGGTAAATACTGCCAAGGCTGTATGTTGCCCTAAAACAACGATATCAAAGGCTATCAACCGTTGCCTGCTCGGCTCAACATCCAGTGCTACTACCGTACAGCCACTCAAGTCTGTCAAGACATTAGCAGCCTCTTGTAGAATATCCTCCAGTTTGAAGAATTCCTGATCAAAGGCTTTGACAATCTCATAGACCTCATTTTCAGCCAGTCGGTCAAAATCCAGTGAGTGTTTCACATAGTACTGAAAACCAGCAACACTTGGCATCCGACCACTGGAAGTATGAGCTTTCTCAAGCAAACCTTGCTTTTCTAAAGCCGCCATATCATTACGAATGGTTGCACTGCTAGAGTTAATAGACTCTTGCAAGGCTTTGGATCCGACAGGTTCGTGCGTTTTGGTAAAGATGTCAATGATCAGATTTAAAATATCCTGCTGACGCTCTGTAACCATCCCATCACTCCTCTCTGTCTGATCGATTAGCACTCTATACATTCGAGTGCTAACTCATGATTCTATTATACACCCTTGAAAGAGAATGTCAAGACAAAAACTCAAAAAATTAGCACTCTTTTATCAAGAGTGCTAAAAATCAGTCTAAAGACCTAGAAACTTATTTTTTATCTACTTGGTATTTCCTTTTAAGTCTGAAAAAACCATAGATTAGATAAGAAATCAGGAAAGCATATAAAACAAAAATAATAAAGAAAGATTGAAACAAATTTTCTCGATACAAACTCATACAAACAACAAAACCACCTGAGAAAGCAGCTGTACAGGAACGAAGTCTAGACCGCATAACTTCCCATCCAAGACCATTAATCATATAGACTTGATCCTCTGGAAGTATATCTGAAGACGATTTACGAAGAATTGAACAAAAACCTGTTTCTATCAATTCCCAACCGCTATTTCTAAAATCTTGCAGTTCATGCTTATACTTTTTAAGAAATCTAGAATCATAGATACAGTAGATGACATCGTCCGGTTGACATTTCTCAAAATAGAAAAAGCCCAAACGACTAGTTCTATATCTCCAACCTTTCAAGTGCATCTCATTCAAATAATCTTCTTCCTTGTCCAAATCAACAATGGTGAAAATCCGAAATTGTACTTTGCTATTCATTGCCTGACCTCCAAATCAGAAAACAAGTATTGTTTCAGCTATCAGATAATTCTTTCCACTTTTGGAACAAGCTCCAAAAAATATAAGAAATCTGAATCGCAAAAACTATCAATAAAACACAATCCATAATAACAATCAAAAACATTACCCAACTGAAATTACTACCTCCACTGAGAAACTTTGAGAAAATCGGTATTAGAGCTAAAAAGAGAAGCAAAATAGGAAGCATCCGCATTATTAAAATCCGTTTGACCATGGCTAACTTCCCAGTAGCGTCATTATAGATTTCAAACTCGGCATCCAACTCAATTTCAGAACGAAGCTTTCTAAAGTAGGAAAAGCCATTAAAGTCTGTAATATGCTCCCAGCCACAGTCTTTAAATAATTGTAAATAGGAGGCTCTCTCTGATTTTTTCATTGGATAAAAGTCTAACTGATAAGACACCTGCTCCGGTTGGCACTTTTCAAAAGTATACTTAACCGCAACTACTAAGTTAGAGTAGGTTACTTCCTTGAGCTTCCACCCCTCAGCATGCATTTTTCTAAGATATAAAGCCTCTCTATCATAATCCGCAATGGTAGCAATTCTATAAATAACCTTCTTTTCCATCATCCTTCCCCCAGACTGTTTCTATAGAGTCGTTCAATACGTTTCAATTCAATCTTCAAAACTTTTCGTCCCAAGTCTGTAATCTGATAAATTTTCCGTTTCTCCTCTTCTCGGACAAAGGAAATCAAGCCATCCTTTTCCATCTTTGACAAGGTCCCATACATAGTCCCAGGACTAATCGAAACTTGCGAATCTGTCATCTCCTTGACCTTTTGTGTAATACCATATCCATGGTTCTCCTTCTGCAGACAAAACAAGATATAAAAACCCGTTTCCGTCATGGGAAGATAAACCCGACGAATCTTATCCGTCAATTCCATTTAACCCCACCTCCTATTTAGCTCGATATATCGCACCTCGTTATATAAACTATATCACATCTCGATATAAAATGCAAAAAAAGATCACCCTCAGGCAATCTTTCTTCTATATTAGTAAAGATCTAAATAATTATCAACTTCCCATTGTGAAACAAAGGTTGCATAGCTAGCCCACTCGATACGTTTGGCTTCAAGGAAGCTAGTGTAGATGTGTTCACCTAGGGCTGCCTTGACCACTTCATCTTCTGTCAAAGCTTTCAAGGCGTTATGAAGAGTTGATGGAAGATCAGTGATTCCAGCTTCCTTACGCTCTTCTGCTGTCATGATGTAGATATTTTCTTCAATAGGAGCTGGTGCTTCGATTTTGTTTTCAATACCATGCAAACCAACTTCCAAAAGAACCGCCATAGCGATGTATGGGTTTGCCATTGGGTCCACTGAACGCAACTCAAGACGAGTTCCCATACCGCGTGAAGCAGGCACGCGCACAAGTGGTGAACGGTTACGACCAGCCCAAGCAATGTAAACAGGCGCTTCGTATCCTGGAACCAAACGTTTGTATGAGTTAACCGTTGGGTTCATGATGGCAGTATAGTTGTAGGCATGCTTGATCAAACCACCAAGGAAATGATAGGCCGTTTCAGACAACTGCATTCCTCTTGGATCGCTTGGATCAAAGAAGGCGTTATTTCCATTCTCATCAAACAAGGACATATTACAGTGCATACCTGATCCAGCGATACCAAATTTTGGTTTTGCCATAAAGGTTGCGTAAAGGCCATGTTTGCGAGCAATGGTTTTTACAACGAGCTTAAAGATTTGAATCTTATCACAAGCGCGGAGAACTTCATCATACTTGAAGTCAATTTCATGTTGTCCAACCGCAACCTCGTGGTGACTTGCTTCTACTTCAAATCCCATTTTGGTCAAGACATTCACGATTTCACGACGCGTATTGTCTGCAAGGTCAGTAGGTGCCAAATCAAAGTAGCCACCCTTGTCATTTACTTCAAGTGTCGGGTCACCATTTTCATCGAGTTTAAATAGGAAGAATTCTGGTTCTGGACCAAGGTTGAAGGATTTGAATCCTACTTCTTCCATGTGACGAAGAGCACGTTTCAAATTGCCACGAGGGTCACCTGCAAATGGTTTACCTTCTGTTGTATAAACATCACAGATCAAACCTGCAACACTTCCGTTTTCATCTCCCCAAGGGAAGACTGTCCATGTATCCAAGTCTGGGTACAAGTACATATCTGACTCATTGATACGTACAAAACCTTCAATAGAAGATCCATCAAACATAGCCTTGTTTGACAAGACTTTATCTAACTGTTCATCTGTAGCAGGAATTTCGACGTTTTTCATCGTTCCCAAAATATCTGAGAACATGAGACGAATAAAGGTAACATTTTTTTCCTTGACTTCACGACGAATATCTGCAGCTGTGATTGGCATGGTTTTTCTCCTTAATATATGACTACTTGCGATTGCCTAACCGCGACCAAAAGGTGAATGTGCTGAAGCAAAGCGTCCCTGCTGGAGGAGTTCATTGTGAAGTGCGCGACGCACCTCCGTCTGACTCACCACTTTCTTGGACTTCGCCTCACGTTCAGCATATTTTTTCTTAATGGCAGCGATGTTGAAACCTTCAGAGATATAATCTTTGATTTCAAGCAAACGATCCATGTCATTCAAAGAATACATACGACGGTTCCCTTCGTTTCGATCAGGCTTTATCAACTCTTGATCTTCATAATAACGAATCTGACGCGCCGATAGATCGGTCAACTTCATCACACTGCCGATAGGAAAAACAGCCATATTTCGGCGAAATTCTCTTTCCTTCATTTACAATTTCCTTCTTCCTGTCTATTATAGTCTAAAAAAAGACAAACGTCAACGAATAATGTCATAAAATGTAACATTATTTTCTTCTTTTCTCCCAAAAGAGTTTCAGTTGCTCAATATCATAATTTACAAGGATTGCGACAAAAACTCCCATAAAAGTTTCAAATACACGTGCAAACACGTACAAAAATGTTTCTCCGCTTGGTATTGATAGGGTAATGATTAACATAGCCGCTACACCACCAATAACTCCTGCCTTGTTGTTCATGGCGACGTTTGTCATAATGGTTAACATGGTGCAAATCGGAACAACCAGCAAGGTCACCCAAAAGGCTTCTTGAAATAGAGTGTTTAAGAGGAAAAAGACAAGGGCGTAGAAACCACCGATACTGTTTCCTAAAATGCGTGATGTTCCAAAATGAACGCTCTTATCAAAGCTTTCTCGCAAACTGAAAACTGCTGTCAAAGCCCCAATTTGAAGCCCCTTCCAACCAAAGAATCCAAAAATCAAGAGAACTAAAAAAACAGCAATTCCGGTTTTAAAGGTTCGTAGACCAAGCTTGAACTGTGACTTATCAAATTTATATTTTTTAAAATAACCCATAATCTCAACTTTCTATTTCCATTTTATCATAATTTAGTTGATTTTATGAGCCAAAATCAATCGGAAACGTTTTTAATTCAAGCTACAAGAAAAAGAGGAAACAAAGTTCCTCTTTTCATCGTTTCATTTACGAAAGATTATTTTTCTGTAAGTGCAGCCAATCCTGGCAATACTTTACCTTCAAGAAGTTCCATTGATGCTCCACCACCAGTAGAGATCCATGAGAACTTGTCTGCACGACCAAGGTTGATTGCTGCGGCAGCTGAGTCACCACCACCGATGATTGATTTCACGCCTGGTTGTTTCACGATAGCGTCCATCACACCGATTGTACCAGCTTGGAAGTCAGGGTTTTCAAATACACCCATTGGTCCGTTCCATACAACTGTTTTCGCACCAGTCAAAGCTTCGTCAAATTTAGCGATAGATTTTGGACCGATATCCAAACCAAGGAAACCTGGGTCTACTGCTTCACCTTCAGTGTCTTTCACTTCAGTGTAGTCAGCAAAAGCATTTGCTTCTTTTGAGTCAACTGGCAAGATCAATTTGCCGTTTGCTTTTTCAAGAAGAGCTTTCGCAACATCCAATTTGTCTTCTTCTACAAGTGAGTTACCGATTTCGATCCCTTGCGCTTTGTAGAATGTGTAAGTCATACCACCACCGATAAGAACTTTATCAGCTTTTTCAAGCAAGTTTTCGATAACACCGATCTTGTCTGAAACTTTTGAACCACCAAGGATAGCCACGAATGGACGTTCTGGAGCTTCAACAGCTTCTTGGATGTAGGCAATTTCGTTTTCAAGAAGGAAACCAGCAACTGCTTTTTCAACGTTTGCTGAGATACCTACGTTAGATGCGTGTGCACGGTGAGCTGTACCGAATGCATCGTTTACGAAGATGCCATCTCCAAGTGATGCCCAGTATTTACCAAGTTCAGGATCGTTTTTAGATTCTTTCTTGCCGTCAACATCTTCGAAACGAGTGTTTTCAACCAAGAGAACTTGTCCATCTTCAAGAGCGTTGATGGCTGCTTCCAATTCAGCACCACGAGTTACACCTGGAAGGAAAGCAACGTCTTGACCCAATTTAGCAGCCAAGTCAGCAGCTACAGGAGCAAGTGATTTACCAGCTTTGTCTGCTTCTTCTTTTACACGACCAAGGTGAGAGAAGAGGATAGCACGTCCACCTTGTTCAAGGATGTACTTGATAGTTGGAAGAGCTGCAGTGATACGGTTGTCGTTGGTAATCACGCCATCTTTAACAGGTACGTTGAAGTCAACACGAACGAGAACTTTTTTCCCTTTCAAGTCAACGTCTTTAACAGTCAATTTTGCCATTAGATATGACTCCTTCTTTTTTTATACGTGTTAATTATATCACAAAATCAACAAAAGAGATAGCAAAACCCTAAACTTTTCGAGTTCTTTATTGCAACTGAAACTAGTATTTTTTAAATAAACTCTAAAAAGACCTCATCAAATAAGTAATTAAAACAAGGTTTGACCGATCTGCAGTCAAACCTTATTTTTAGTTTTATATGAGAAGATCCAAGAATTCTAAATCCGATTAATCTTCTCTCTTTTTCAAAGCTACAAGTCCATAAGCACTCATCACTCCGAGGAGTCCAAGTGCTACTAGACCGGCATCTATTTCTGCCCCAGTATTTGGCAGTTGTTTGCTTGCTTCTTCAACTTTTGCTGGTGCAGCTAAAAGCGCTTGATCCCTTGTTTGTGAGACTTGCTCTTCTTTCGTTCCTACTTCAACAATTTTTGGAAGAGCTTCTTTGAGAACCTCAATTGAATGAAGGGTGCGTTTGCCTTGGGCATCCACTTCTACAAAGCGACGAACTTGGCCTTCAACTCCAGCTTGAACAAGACGACGTTGACCTTTAAGAAGGTCTAGAGTCTCACGTTCTTGGCGTTCAAAGTCCACCGATTCTTCTTCAACTTCTAGTTTCGGAATTTCTAGAACTAAATCTTTCACACCTTCAGCTGGTTGGTTACTCGATAGAACTTTTGTTCCAACTTCGGTGATTTCTGGGATTGATTCCTTGACTACCTCGGTCGAACGAAGGGTACGATTGCCTTGGGCATCTACTTCTACAAAGTGACGAACTTGGCCTTCAACTCCTACTTGCACAACACGGCGTTGGCCTTTGAGAAGGTCAGCATTTGGTCGTTCTTGGCGTTCAAAGGCTTTTGTTTCAGTTTCAACAACTAGTTCAGGGAGGGTTTCAACTGTTGGAGCTACTTCATTTGGATCCAGGCTGCCAACGTGGTGGCTTTCTTCTGCAGAAGCTAGTTTCTTATTCAGCTTTTCTTTCATGTCCGCATAAGCTTGTGGAGTTGGCGTTTGTGAAGCTAACAAAGCTTCTGCTTGGGCAATCAATTCAGTTTGAGGACCTTTTTCACGAACTTTTGTCAACAAGCCTTCCAATTCTTCTCTAGCAGTTTGATATCGTTGATTTCCATCTAAGTCTGTCCCTGCTTGTTTCAACTCATTCAAAGCCTGATTGACTTCTTCTTGACTAGCATTGTGGTTTTCTGCTACAGCTTTCGCTGCATTGAGCTTCTCTACTAGTGCTGCTTGTTTGTCCTCGCTTGAGAAGGTGTAGGCAAGGGTTGACTGACGGCCTTGGGCAGCAGTGATTTCTTGTTTGAGGTACTCATCGTTGACAGCTGCTTTTGGAGAAACCAAGACATCAAACTCAGCGGTGTGCCCCTTGTAATGCAAGGTCAAGGTTTGACGGCCAGTCTTTTGAGCATCGTAGCCCGTAATTTCAACACCTTGATCCGTGAAGGCATGACTTTCTTCCGTCTCATCATCATAGAGAACACCGAAGCGACCTTCTGCAAGATCCAGTTGCTCTCCTACTAGATAATCCGTTTTCGGTTTCTGAGTAATGTACAAACCTGCTACTTCTTTTGCTTTCCCTTCATCTTGACCAGTCACTTGTACGTTTAAATCACCAGTAACTGGAAGCCCAAGATAGCTGACCGTGAGCTTTTGTTCCCCTTTTTGATGATCGTTGTATCCAGATACAGTCACACCTGAGTGAGTAAGGTTGATCAACTCGTCGGCTTGTCCCCCTTCGTATTGAACACGGAGAGTGCCACCTCTGAGGTCAAGTTTTTCTCCCTCTTTATAAACTGTCTTCTTAGGCTCTTTTTCAAGGCTAACTGCAGCAATTTCCCTCTCATCCTGTGGAATCGCTACTGCCAAGGTGTTACTGATTTCTTTGCCAGGTAGCTGGGTACGATAGTAGAGGAGAGTTGGTTGCTTGTCAAAGGCCAATGGTGCTGTTGCTAGGTCGCCTCCAGTTTCAGTCTTTAAAGTTGCAATTGGTGTTTTTGAATCAGCCTTGTCGTAAACGGTGATGGTTGCACCTGCTGGAACATCAGAGAAGCCAAGTTGAACTTGATGGTTTCCAAGTGAACGAGCAGCTACCTTAGCCATTGGAATATTTTGACTTTCTGTATCCAAGGTTTCGTACATCTTCCAGTTGTAGATACGAATGGCTTTCCAAGGTGTCCCATTATCAGATGTAATGACATGCAAACGCCAGTCTTGGGCAGTGATTGGTTTATCAAGAGTGATATCCGTAACGTGCGCTTTATTGCCACGAACTTCCTTAGCTAGCTTCCACTCACCATCTGTATCCTTGTAGTAAAGATCAAAGTCCTTGGTATTCATCAAACCATCGTTAACAGACTCACCACCGGCTCCTGCATGATCCATAACCCATCTAACAACGGTACGTGGCTTGGTCAAGCGAATATCCACACTGCCGCTCAACTGAGCTGAAGACCACTTATCTGACAAGCTAGTAATGGTACCGTTCAACATACCTTCAATGCCTTCCCCACCTTCAGTATTTGGGAAAGTGCTACCGATAACCTTTGCACCTGGAACAATATTTTCAGCCAAAGGTCTTGGGAGAGTTGTATCCTGAACTGTCATCCCCCAGTTGAAGAATGTAGTCGCAGCTTCGGAACGGAGGCCATTTTTACCAACTGCAACGACTTTCAATTCCTGAGTCCTACCAGTCGCATTAGCAGAGCGGCTAACTTTTGGCAAGTAGATAGTGGAAGCAGATGATCCTGTCAACAAACGCCAGTTATCACCGTCTTTTTCGTAGACTTCATAGAAGTCTGCATCTTGGGTAGCCGCAAATTGGACCACTGCTTCAGCTTCTTGGGCGTTCTTAAGAGATTGTTTCACCACAGATAGGCCTGTTGGAGCTTGCGGGGCTTGGTGATTGTCTGAAATTGTTAATTGTCCTAGGTTGAACTGATAATCTTTTACTGCTCCTTCATGCTCAAAGAAGAGTTTAACTGCATAGATGGTTTTACCTGCTAGTGAGCTAAGGTCAATTTCTTCATTTGTCCAGTTGTCAGAAAGAGTCAGTTCTTTCCATGCATATGCATCCTCAAATTTGTAGTCTGGAGTCGTAGAGAAGGCCATATAAACTTTAGAGCCTTTTCCTCCCTTGTGGGCAACACGGAGTTTGGTTTTCTCAGTCACTTCTAGTTTAGTAGAATACAAATTCACATCCTGATCCGTCTTACCAGCTACATCACCTGAGAATTTAAGGGAGTTCCCACCATTGTAGGCATCTGTAAAGTCGTATTCTGCACGAAGTTTTTCCCCCGTTGAAGTCTGCCACCAGCGCCATGTTGGCAAGACACCTGAAACCGAACGGTAGTTCCACTCAGAATCCTTAGAAACTTTGCCGTCTACAAACCACTTTCTACCATGACCTGTATTAAAAGAGGTAGTGAAGGTCCGGCCCACTGCTGGTGTGCGATCAGCAACCAAATTGGCAATCCCATACCACTCTTTGTCTGCTGGTTTTTGAGCCGTTGGATCTCCTTGGTAGCCTGTGAAGAAGATATCTTCGTTCTTATGGTAGTCTTCGCCTGTTTTTCCTAGACTGGTAATCGTATCTGGTGCAAATAGTCCAAGTGACAATCGCAACTTGCCTTTTTCATCTAAGAGGGCATCCCATTTGACTTTGGTCTTATAAGAACCACCTTGTTGCAATTCTAAGCCTGCAAAGATATCATATTGGCTACGTTCTAGCCATTTAGCCATCTCTACAGAATGGTCATTCTTTTCCTTATTCCAGTTGAAGTTGGCAAAGAATTGATCGGCAGGGACTTTGTCACCTTCTTTTTGCATAAACTGGTAGTTGTAATCACCAAGACCATCTTCGTGGTAACGCCCGTATTTATAGGTCATGGCATCGTACCAAGCATACTTGATTGGGTGGTTGACTTTGGCTGCGTATTCTTTTGTATAGAGCATGAATTGGCGCATTTTTTCACCAAGAGGTTCTACCAATTCACCCGTTGTTTCCTGGTTGATGAAATAGCCATCAAATCCGTAATACTTAGCAAGATCGACAAGTTTTCGTGCGATAGGGAAGGTGCCATCTGCATCTTGTTTCAAGGCAGCAGCAAATTTCTCTTGGTCGGCAATGCTATTCGACCAGTTGAAAAAGAGTGTTCCATAAACGGGAACTCCGTTGCGGTGACCGGCATCAATGACATCTGGAGTTGGAACTAGACCTTCCCAGAAGACCATTGAATCCAAGTATTGCCAGTAATCAAAGGCGTAGGCCTTGAATTCCTCTCCACCGACAGAAGCGTGGTCTTTGGCCTTTGAGTTGGTATTTGCCAGTGCTTGAACCTTGGCTCTTCTGCTTGCTTTTTCATTAACCAACTGACCTCTATGGCGCTTGGCAAGCTCAACTGAGGAACGGTTGATGGGATCGTCCTCACGCGCACCCGGTTCCCATTTCAACAAATCTTCCCATGTATCAAATTTGATTTCTTTAGGTCGGAGACTCTTTTCTTCATTTTTAGGAACATCTGCTAGAGTCGGTTTGTCCGCTTTATTGTCAGCTACTTGAGGAGCTTCCTCTGGTTTGACTTCTTCTTTATCAGTTGGTTGAGCAGGCTTTTCAGCTTTATCTGTCAGAGCTGGCTTCGCTTCTTCTTTTTCATTAACCAGATCCGTTATTGCTGGAGTGTTTTCTGAAATGGGTTGCTCAGCTACTTTGTTTTCAGTTTCCTCTAATTGCTTTTCGATAGCTGCAGTGTCTGGATTAGCAGTTTCACTCGCACTTGTCGCTTGAGCTCTCGTATTAGCAGCTGTTTCAGGGGCAGCGACCTGTTCGGCAAGAGCTGGGCTCGCAAATAGAGCTGATCCAATCATCAAGGAACAAGCCCCAATCGACAGCTTACGAATACTGTAACGGCAACGTTTTTCAAAAAATAGATCTTTCATCTTATCCTCCTAATAGAACAAAAAAAGTAACTGTTCCCACAATCAATCATCAGAACAGAATTATCTTCATTCTACCTTATGTGAAAGCGTTGTCAATCCGTTTGATAAAAAAACTATAACTAGGATAAGAAACAGTTTAATTTGGATATAATCCTTGCAGACATTTATACTTGAGGTAAGAACTCTATTTAAGGAAGAAATTTAAAAAAGTTAGCGATTTCTTACTAAAATATCAGAAAAACACTTGTGGGATTTCCTATTATCCTTTAAAATAGAATAGGAGAAATTCCGTTATTATTTTTCGGAGGAAAAAGAAATGTCCATTAATTGGCAGGAAATTTTATTTCACTTTTTAGGAGGTCTAGGACTGTTTTTATACAGTATTAAGACCATGGGAGACGGTTTGCAACAAGCTGCTGGAGATCGCCTTCGTTTTTACATTGACAAGTACACTAGCAATCCCTTTTTAGGTGTCCTAGTCGGGATTGTCGTGACTGCCCTCATTCAGTCAAGTACAGGGGTTACAGTTATCACGGTTGGGCTGGTCAGCGCTAGTCTTCTCACTCTTAGACAGGCTATCGGAATTATCATGGGAGCCAACATCGGAACCACCGTTACTTCCTTTATCATCGGTTTCAAACTAGGCGAATACGCTTTGCCCTTGATTTTCCTTGGAACCATGTTCCTCTTCTTTACAAAAAATCGAACAGCAAATAATATCGGGCGCATCCTGTTTGGTGTCGGGGGAATCTTCTACGCTCTCAACCTCATCAGTGCCGGTATGAGCCCACTTAAAGATTTACCACAATTCAAGGAATATATGGTAACCTTGGGACAAAATCCTATTTTAGGAGTGGTAGCTGGTGCGGTGATTACCGTCCTCATTCAGGCCTCTTCTGCGACGATCGGGATTCTACAAGGACTCTATGCAGGTAACTTCCTTGACCTTAAAGGTTCGCTACCAGTTCTCTTCGGGGATAATATCGGGACAACCCTAACCGTTATCATCGCGGCAGCTGGAGCCAATGTCTCTGCGAAACGCGTTGCTGCGACTCACGTTACCTTTAACGTTCTAGGAACTATTCTTTGCTTAATCTTATTAGGCCCCTTCACTGCTATGATCGAGTACTTCCAGGCACTCCTTCACCTCTCACCTGAGATGACGATCGCCTTCTCTCACGGAGCCTTTAACGTAAGTAACACCATTGTACAATTCCCGTTCATCGGAGCCTTGGCCTATTTTGTAACCAAGCTCATCCCTGGTGAAGACGAAGTTGTCAAGTACGAGCCTCTTTACCTCGACGAGCAACTTATCCAGCAATCTCCTTCTATCGCTCTAGGAAATGCTAAAAAAGAACTCTTGCACTTGGGGAACTATGCAGCCAAAGCTTTTGACCTTTCTTATACTTATATCATCGGTTTGGATGAAAAGGTAGCTGAAAAAGGGCACAAGACAGAGGAAGCCATCAACACCATCGATGAAAAACTCACTCGTTACCTCATCAGGCTCTCAAGCGAATCCTTGAGTCAAAAGGAAAGCGAAGTGTTGACTAACATTCTGGATTCATCCCGTGACTTGGAACGGATTGGGGACCACGCAGAAGGGCTGCTCAACCTAACAGACTACCTCCAACGCAAAGATGTTCATTTCTCTGAAGCAGCTTTGGAGGAATTAGCTGAGATTTATCAAGCAACAACTGCATTTATCAAAGATGCACTTGATAGTGTGGAAAATAATGATATCGAAAAAGCTCAGAGTCTGATTGAACGCCATAAAGAAATCAACAATATGGAACGCGTTCTCAGAAAAACCCACATCAAACGCCTTAACAAGGGTGAGTGTTCTACACAAGCTGGAGTCAACTTTATCGACATCATTTCCCACTACACTCGTGTATCTGACCATGCTATGAACCTAGCTGAAAAGGTCATCGCTGAACAAATCTAAGTACCAAAAAGCTATCCTGAATGGGATGGCTTTTTCGTCTCCTCATTAAGAATTTTTTTGGAGCATAAAAAAAAATGCTTTGATTCACAATGGAATCAAAGCATTTTAAAGAGTTCTCCAAACATGATAGCAGAAACTGCAGTGCCCCTATACTTGGCTTCTTCTCTTTTGATAAAGCGCGCCAAGTTGATCAATTCAGGTGCTGGGTGTTTGGGATTTTTGAACAGCTCACGATTGACCAGACCCGAGAGTCGGACTGCTAGTAATTGCTCATTTGTAGTAGGTAGTTTTTTAGCAGTCTCTAGGAGAGCAGCAACTAAATCTTCACTCAAGCCCTGACGGGCATGGTTGTAGAGATCTCTTATAAGGCTTTCTAGGTTTGGTTCTACCATCCCGACCACCTCCCTTATGTTTAATAATTTTTAATCAAATCAACCGTTGAGCGGTCCAATTTTTTCACCAGGGCTTGTAAGAAAGCTTGAGCTTCTAGGAAGTCATCCATCGCGTAGAGAGTTTGGTGAGAATGGATATAACGGGCGCAGACACCGATAGTTGTAGATGGGACACCACCATTTTTCAGATGAGCTGCTCCAGCGTCTGTTCCGCCTTTTCCACAGTAGTATTGATACTTGATGCCAGCTTCTTCAGCCGTTGTCAAAAGGAAATCCTTCATACCTGGGAGAAGCAAGTGACCTGGATCGTAGAAGCGAATCAAGGTTCCGTCCCCAATCTTACCTTGGCCACCGTAAACATCACCAGCAGGTGAACAGTCAACTGCCAGAAAAACTTCTGGGTCAAACTTAGTTGTGGAAGTATGAGCACCACGGAGACCAACCTCTTCTTGGACGTTCGAGCCAAGATAGAGTTCATTTCCCAGTTTTTGGCCTGACAAAGCTTCTGCAAGCTCGCTTACCATGAGGACACCGTAGCGATTGTCCCAAGCTTTTGAGATGATATTTTTTTCATTGGCTGTCAAGATAGCGGAACTATCTGGGACAATGGTGTCACCAGGACGGATACCAAAGCTTTCTGCCTCAGCCTTGTCTGCAAAACCACCATCAAAAATGATATCAGAGATAGCTGGCATGGTTGGTCCACCTGTTCCACGTGTCAAATGTGGAGGGACAGAACCAGAAATCACAGGAATTTCACGACCGTCACGAGTAAAGAGTTTAAAGCGTTGGCTGCTAACGACCATAGGGTTCCAGCCACCGATTTCAACCACACGGAAGGTTCCATCTGGCTTAATCTCGCTGACCATAAAACCAACTTCATCCATGTGAGAAGCGACCAAAACACGCGGTGCATCGGCAGCTTCTGAATGCTTGATTCCGAAAATACCACCCAGGCCATCTGTCACCACTTCATCCACGTGCGGTGTCAACTTTTCACGAAGATAAGCACGGACAGGCGCTTCGTGGCCTGAGATCGCAGCAAGCTCTGTTACTTCTTTGATTTTTGAAAATAATGTTGTCATATCAGTTCCTTCTTTCTGTCCTCCATTTTACCACTTTTTATAGGAGAAGGATAGTGGGAAGGTGGATTGGTTTTTACTCAGTTTTCCAATAAAAGAAAGAGACAGATGTTATTTCAGGATTTTTTCTTTCTTTTTACATTAAATTGTCAGAAAATTTATTGACAGATTAAAAAAATCGTGTTACATTATCTCCAAGGGTATTTTTATACCAAATCTACAGGAAAGGACGGGGCATGAAACTCTCTCATATTTTAACAGGCTTACTTCTACTCCTGGTCTTTCTCTCCATTACCATTGGAACCAGTGATTTTTCTTGGGAAAAATTCTTTGCTTTTGACCAGCAGACCTGGCTTCTCTTTCAAGAGTCGCGTCTTCCAAGAACCATCAGTATTCTCCTTGCAGCCTCTAGTATGAGCATAGCAGGACTCCTCATGCAGACCATTACTCAAAATCAGTTTGCTGCTCCGAGCACAGTTGGAACGACTGAAGCCGCCAAACTGGGAATGGTGTTAAGCCTCTTTGTCTTTCCGTCTGCGAGTCTGACCCAAAAGATGCTCTTTGCTTTTGGATCATCCATTTTATTTACCCTCTTCTTCCTGGCCTTTATGACTATTTTTTCTATAAAGGAAAGGTGGATGTTGCCTCTGATCGGGATCATCTATAGTGGGATTATCGGTTCTGTCACAGAGGTTATCGCCTATCGTTTCAATCTGGTTCAGAGTATGACGGCCTGGACCCAGGGCTCCTTCTCCATGATTCAGACCCATCAGTATGAGTGGCTTTTCTTAGGCCTCATCATCCTGATAGCCGTTTGGAAATTATCCCAAACCTTCACCATCATGAATCTAGGCAAGGAAACCAGTGAGAGTTTGGGGATTTCTTACTCCCTACTTGAAAAGCTGGCCCTCTTTCTGGTGGCACTAACAACTAGTGTCACCATGATTACTGTGGGTACCTTGCCATTTCTCGGGGTCATCGTTCCCAATCTTGTCCGCAAGCGCTATGGAGATAATCTGAGCCAAACCAAACTCATCGTCGCACTGGTCGGCGCCAATCTGGTTCTGGCCTGTGACCTCCTCTCTCGAGTCTTGATTCGGCCCTATGAGCTGTCTGTCAGTCTCCTTCTAGGAATCATCGGCAGCCTCGTCTTTATCCTACTTCTATGGAGAGGGGGACAAAAGGATGCAGTTTAAAAGCAAACATACCAAGCTCTTTTGGATTCTCATTCTTCTGGCCATCGGAGCTTGTCTCCTCTACTTTTGGCCCATCACCCAGCTGTCTACCTTTGCCTGGAAGCTACGTTCCCAAAAAATCATCGTTTATCTTTTGGTAGCCATCGCGACAGGGATTTCGACCATTAGTTTTCAAACCCTGACGGAAAATCGCTTTCTGACGCCAAGTATTTTGGGAATCGAATCCTTCTATGTTTTGTTGCAAACCCTGCTACTGATATTTGAAAGCAAATTTCTACAGCTTGGAAAGTCTCCTATCTTAGAATTCCTAGTCTTGCTTCTGCTTCAATCCCTCTTCTTTCTTGCCTTACAAGGTTACTTGAAGACACTGATGAAACAAGACCTGGTCTTCATTCTGCTGATCTGTCTAGCACTCGGAAGTCTCTTTCGAAATATCAGTACCTTCCTTCAGGTCCTGATGGATCCAAATGAATACGATAAACTGCAGAACAGTCTCTTTGCTTCCTTTCAACATCTCAACACTTCCATCCTAGCCATCGGTTCTCTGATCATCCTCGCTTTGACAATCTTTTTCTTTCGAAAAGCAGTCGTTCTGGATGTCTTGCACCTGCAAAGAGAAACGGCTCAGATACTGGGACTCGATGTTGAAAAAGAACAGAGAGAACTCCTCTGGGGCATCGTGCTTTTGACCTCAACAGCGACTGCCTTGGTAGGGCCTATGGCCTTCTTCGGCTTTATGCTGGCCAATCTCACTTACCTGATTGTCAAAGATTATCGACACAAGTTGCTCTTTATCGTAGCCATTCTGATTGGATTTATTAGTTTGACCTTGGGGCAAGCCCTCATCGAACGAGTCTTTGCTTTGGAAATTCGCATCAGCATGATTATTGAGAGTGTGGGTGGCTTCTTATTCTTTATCTTACTTTACAGGAGGGCACGTCGGTGAAACTGGAAAACATTGACAAATCCATTCAAAAACAGGATATTTTGCAAGACATTTCGCTTGAAGTCAGTCCTCATAAACTGACAGCCTTCATTGGTCCAAATGGTGCTGGAAAATCGACTCTCCTCTCCATCATGAGCAGACTGACCAAGAAAGATCAGGGAATTCTTAGTATCAAAGGTTGTGAAATTGAGAGTTGGAATTCGCAAGAACTGGCTAAAGAACTGACTATCCTAAAGCAGAAGATTAATTACCAAGCCAAATTGACTGTTGAAGAACTGGTCAGCTTTGGACGTTTTCCCTACAGCCGAGGACGCCTGAGAGCAGAAGACTGGGAAAAAATTCGAGAAACTCTGGACTATCTGGAACTGACCAACTTAAAAGACCGCTATATCGATAGCCTATCTGGCGGACAGCTCCAACGTGTTTTTATCGCGATGGTACTGGCCCAGGATACAGACTTTATCTTGCTAGACGAACCGCTTAACAATCTCGATATCAAGCAAAGTGTCAGCATGATGCAGATTCTTCGGCGACTGGTGGAGGAACTTGGTAAAACCATTATTATCGTTCTCCACGATATCAACATAGCCAGTCAGTATGCGGATGAAATTGTCGCCTTCAAAGACGGCCAAGTTTTCTGCAAGGGAACAACTGCTCAAATCATGCAGGCTGACCTGCTCAGCCAACTTTATGAGATTCCCATCACTCTGGCTGATATCAATGGCAAAAAGATCTGTATCTATAGCTAGCTATTCTGAACTCATGTTAGAGTACCCTCTGTCTCTTAGCTAACAAGCCTATCTAAGAGCCCCCTACATCGTTATCACATTTTAAAAAGGAGAAATCATGAAAACATCCCTTAAACTTTATCTCACTGCCCTAGCGGCTAGCTTCTTGCTCTTACTTGGTGCATGTAGTACAACTAAAACTACGAAGCAAACAGAGACAAGCAGTTCTGCTCAAACAGAAGTAACTATCAAAAGTTCACTAGACGACGTCAAACTTTCAAAAGTTCCTGAAAAGATTGTGACCTTTGACCTCGGTGCTGCGGATACTATTCGTGCTTTAGGATTTGAAAAAAATATCGTCGGAATGCCTACAAAAACTGTTCCGACTTACCTAAAAGATCTTGCAGGAAATGTCAACAATGTGGGTTCCATGGTTGAGCCAGACCTAGAAGCCATTGCTGCTCTTGAACCAGATCTAATTATCGCTTCTCCACGTACCCAAAAATTCGTAGACAAGTTCAAAGAAATCGCCCCAACTGTGCTCTTCCAAGCAAGCAAGGACGACTACTGGACTTCAACTAAAACCAACATCCAATCACTAGCTGCTTCCTTCGGTGAAACAGGTACACAGAAAGCCAAGGAAGAATTGGCCAACCTAGACAAGAGCATCCAAGAAGTTGTCACTAAGAATGAAAGTTCTGACAAAAAAGCCCTTGCCATCCTCCTTAACGAAGGAAAAATGGCAGCCTTTGGTGCCCAATCTCGTTTCTCTTTCTTGTATCAAACCTTGAAATTCAAGCCAACTGATACTCAATTTGAAGACTCACGCCACGGACAGGAAGTCAGCTTTGAAAGTATCAAAGAAATCAATCCTGACATCCTCTTTGTCATCAACCGTACCCTTGCCATTGGTGGGGACAACTCTAGCAACGATGGCGTCCTAGAAAATGCCCTCATCGCTGAAACTCCTGCTGCTAAAAATGGCAAGATTATCCAATTAACACCAGACCTCTGGTATCTAAGCGGAGGCGGACTTGAATCAACCAAACTCATGATCGAAGACGCTCAAAAAGCTTTGAAATAATACTCAATTTAAGTAAAATCATTACATTATAAAACGCATCCTATCAAGCTCACTCAAGCCTGATAAGATGCGTTTTTATCATTTTATTAAAATCTTTTTGCCCAGCCTCATTTTTCTTCTTGATTTCGTCTGAGGGAAAAGTGATCTGGGACGGGGTCCTTACCTATTTTCGACCAAGGGTGGCAACGTAAAATCCGAGCCAAGCCCATCAAAACACCCTTGAAGCCATGTTTTTCAATAGCCTGAATCATGTAGTTGGAACAAGTCGGCTCAAAGCGACAAGAGGGCGGAAAGGCTGGTGAGATGAAACGTTGGTAAAAGCGTACTGGCGCTATTAAGATTCGTTTCATTATTTCTTGGTTACAGCCATGGTGTGTAGTTGGCTGATTTCTTTTTTATTAAGGCGACGGGATTCTCCCGGACGAAGACCAGTCAAGTCTAGGTGTCCAAAACGTGTCCGAGACAACTTATCCACTTGAAGACCGACAGCTTCAAACATCTTTTTAACCTGATGGTTACGCCCTTCATGAATGGTCAACTGTACCACAGAGCGATTTTTAACTGGATCCACTTTGAGAATCTCATAGACAGCTGGCTTGGTTTTCTTGCCATCAATCTCAAGACCACGAGTCAAGGGGCGGAGATTATCCTTATTGGCCACACCTTTAACACGCGCGACATAGACCTTGTCAATCTCATTACGGGGGTGAATCATCTCGTCTGTAAAATCACCATCATTGGTCAAAATCAAGACACCTGATGTATCCCAGTCCAAACGTCCAACTGGGTAAATGCGTTCTTTGACATTGGGCAAGAGGTCCACAACAGTCTTGCGGCCCTTGTCATCTGTCACACTGGAAATCACTCCACGTGGTTTATTAAGCAGATAGTAGACCTTTTCTTCGTTGTAGATGGGCTGGCCTTCCACTTCGACCTTGTCGCCAGCCTTGATGGTCGTTGCGAGTTCACGCACTACCTGTCCGTTGACGGTTACCAAGCCTTGCTTGATCAGCTCCTCTGCTTTTCTCCTACTGGCCACACCTGCGTGGGCAATATACTTATTGATTCTCATCTTCTTCTATCCTTTCACCAAATAATTGGCTTTCTTGGGCTTGAATCTCAAGCTCATCAATTACTGGCAGTTCCTCCAAATGGTTAATTCCCATGTAATCTAGAAAATAATCCGTAGTCACATAGAGATTAGGGCGACCCAAAACTTCTTTTTTCCCATCTTCTCTTATCAATTCAAAAGCCTGTAGCTTAGCTAGAGCCCCACTCGAGTTGACCCCACGAATAGCATCAATTTCTATCCGCGTAATCGGTTGCTTGTAGGCAATGATGGACAAGGTCTCAAGGGCAGCCCGAGACAAACTCTGATTGATGGGTGCCTTGGAGTATTCCTTCAAAATCGCTGCAAATTGAGGCTTGGTGACCAATCTGTATGCACCACCTGTCTCAATCAGGGACAAGCTCGACTCTTGGTCTTCTTCATACTTTTGGGCTAATTTTTCTAAACTCTGTTGGATGCCTGTCGGTGGCAGAGAGAGGAGTTCAGCCAACTGACGGACCCGAATCCCATCTTCACCTGCTACAAACAAGAGCGCTTCTATTTCTGCTAAAGTACTCATCTTTCCTCTCTATCAAGTCTAGCTTTGTGCCTCTTGACTTTCTTCCTTCTTTTCCATGAGATAGATATCTCCGAAACTCTCCTCTTGCACGAGGACCAGCTCCTGGGTTTTGATTAGCTCTAGGGTTGCCAAAAAGAGGGTAATAACCTCTTGGACATTCTGGGCTTCCTTGAACAAATCCTGCAAGCGCAACTGGTCACGTCCAGTCAAGGACTCTTTTACGATGACCATCATGTCCTCAATCTTATACTCATCCCGCAAAATGGTCGTGTGATTCTGTGCGAACTCCTCTTTTTTCTTGGCTAGGATATTTGAAAAAGCCAAAAAGAGGTCAATGGTCGTCTTGTCATGTACAAGCTCCGCATCCTCGTAAATCAACTCTGTTGGCGCTTTGGAATAGTACTGAGCCCGATCTTGGTGCTTAGCCTCCAAGTGCTCACCCAAGAGCTTGAACTTGCGGTATTCTTCGATTTGGGAGAGAAGGTCCTGCTCCAGGTCATCCTCTAAGTCTGTCACTTCAGCTACCTTTGGCAAGAGCTTGCGGCTCTTGATCAGCATGAGCTGACTGGCCATGACCATGTACTCGCCCGTCACTTCCAGACGCATGGCCTGCAGAGTTGAGACATAGGCTAGATACTGTTCGATAACTTCTGTAATAGGCACATCGTAGATATCCATCTGGTACTTAGAAACCAGATGCAAGAGCAGGTCCAGGGGCCCTTCAAAATCTTTTAATTTAATATCCATTATCTATATTTTTCTAAGGTTAGGACTGTTTTTAATCCTAATTTTTTTGCAATTTCGTACAAATCGACCTTGTTTTCTATTTGTCTTAGAATGAACTGTTCCCGTAGGGCTTGGGCTGATAGTTCTGGGAAACCTTTCTCCTTGACAAAGGACTCCAGCTGACGAAAGGCCCATTGACGAGAATAGGCTTTCCCTCCCCTTTCAAAGAGATAGGTCTGCCCCATCAAGGGTTCCAATTCTGGAGTCAAAATCGTGGGTATGATGACAATCCTCTGTTGGGAAGCCTTGTTAATTCGCAACACCTGAAAATCCAGATTGATATCTGCAATCTTGAGAGATAAAATCTCGCTTGGCAAGAGTCCCATTTCTAGGATTAAGAGCGCTAGCAAGCGTCCCTCTGGATAGTCACTTTCCTGCCAAAAAGAGTCTAGGTCTAGAATCTCTGACTTTTCAGCCTTCTTTTCAGCTTGTTTGGCTAATTCCAAACGGTAAAAGCTGTCCACTTCTCCTTTTTGATAGAGAAAGTAGAGAAATTGGTTACAGGCCGAAAGTTTTCGCTTCTGGGCGCTGATTTTTAGATTGGCTAGCTGGGCTTGGTAAATCTTGAGACTGGTTTCAGAGATCCGCTCACCTACAATGTTTAAAAATTGCTCCAGATCATACTTATAAGACTGCTTGGAGTTGGCAGACAAGCCCTGCTTTTCCTCTAAAAAGGCTGAAATCCTATCTCTCATTTGCATCGAATCTCATATTCCTTACTAAAGTCATGCAAAAGAGCATTTACTGCCTTGAGGATAGACTTGCGCGTGATAATTCCTTGAAAAATCCCTTCATCATCTACCACTGGCAAGAAGGGTTCATCCACCAGTTTATGGAGGACCTCTGTGATGTTATAGTCTGGAGCGACAACTGCCACATCCGTCTTGGTCATATTGACGATATCTGTCGTTGCCATCTGCTCATCCGTCAAACCTTGCTCCATTTGATAAGCCAAAATGTCTCTCAGACCAATGGTTCCGACAAAGCGTTTGTCAAAGGTCACAACTGGGATACGGGTATAAGTGATTTGGCTCAACACCAAAATTGCATGATCAGCGTTATGGGTATCAATCAAGGCTGCTAGATTGTCAGCAGGGGTAAGAAAAGTTTCTTCCTGCTCCAGTAAAAATGCTTCAAATTCCTTGGCAATCATCGAGCAAACTCCTTGGACAAGCCTGGATAAACCTCATGGTCACGTGTCAAAAAGTCCACTTTGAAATAGCTGTCTTCAATCTCTACACGGGCATAGAGACATTCCCTGATGGTTCCTCGTGGTTGGCTAATGGAGCCTGGATTTAAAAAGAGTGTTTTGCCTTCCATCCAAGCATTTGGCACATGCAAGTGACCATAGAGACAGATGTCGGCATCTTCTTCCTGAGCCCAGTAGTCCAACTTTTGAAAGTTGAAATTGATGTCAAACAAGTGTCCATGCGTCTGGATGATCTTGGTTGGACCAAGTTGAGTTACCAAACGTTCTGGGTAGCCAGCATAAAAGTCCATATTTCCTTTGACGACATGGATGCCTTCCCAGAGCGGAGAGTCTGGACGGAGTTCTGAGTCACCATCGTGAAAAATGGCATCAACTTTCCCCAGATAGCGGTCACGAATTTTTTCCACAATCAAGCTATCTCCATGGGAGTCACTCATTACAATGATGGTTTGCTTTGCCATGATGGAAATACCTCCAAAAGTTTCTTAACGGCTAAGGCACGGTGGGATTGGCTATTTTTTTCTTCAAGGGTTAATTCAGCTGCTGACTTACCTGTCTCTCCCACAAGGAAGAGCGGATCATATCCAAAGCCATTTTCGCCCTTGGGTTCAAAGTTAATATAACCTGGCCAGTCAGCTTCAACCACCAAGCTTTCCTTATTTGGACTGGCTACAACTAGGGTTGTATGGAATTGGGCTGAGCGATCCTTGAGTTCAAAGACCATGGCCAATTCGTGCAAGAGTTTGGCGTTGTTTTCACGGTCGGTTGCTCCTACACCTGCAAAACGGGCTGACCAGACACCTGGTAAACCGCCGAGGACATCGACTTTGAGACCAGAATCATCTGCTAAAACCATCTTGCCTGTTAATTGGGAAATGGTTTCTGCCTTGAGGCGGGCATTTTCTTCAAAGGTCATGCCTGTTTCAGCTACTTCAGGTAGATCTGGATAGTCATTGAGATTTTCCACATCATAGCCTAGTTTGTCAAAGATAGCACGAAATTCCTTGGTTTTGCCTTCGTTACGAGTCGCAATCAACAAGGTTTCCCTAACCTTACTAGTTTCAAAAAAGTCTTGAACATTGACCCCTTCTTTAGGCAATTCTATATGCAGGAGTTGCCCATTTTCAACCAAGAGTAGGGCCCCCTGACGTTGGATGACTTCCAAGTTACGTCCTGCTTCTGCATTTAAAATCTCGACGATAAAAGAGAGCAGACGGAAGTTAGAAGACCAGTGCATTACCGTTATCGTAATTGGAAAGCCATTTTCCTCATCACGAAAAATCCGCGCCAAATCCATAAAATCAAGATTAAGCGGATCTTTGATGAGACTGTAGATGCCTCCATAGACGTCCCAGACACCGACATACCAGTCCTGGTCGTCCTTATATTCATAAATTTTGTTTGTCATAATGTTACATGCTCCACATGAATCTCTTTTTCCAGCCATTCTGCTCCAATCTGGGCAAAACTTTGGCTATTGGCTGTTGTGTAAAAACGATGTTGAAGAGGTCCAGCATCTCGGCTACGATTGATTTCAAAATAGTTCAGTAAAACCGAGATATCCCGCACACACTCTGCCCCACTATCGATGAGCTGAACCTTAGGGCCCATGACATTTTGGATGATAGGGCGAAGGAGTGGGTAATGGGTACAACCCAAAATCAGGCTATCCACCTTTCCAACCAAGGGACGCAGGGTCTCATAGACCACTTTCTTGGTTACACTGGTTGATAAGGCACCCGACTCGACCAAAGGGGCAAACTTGGGACAGGCCAAACTTTCCACCTGTAAGTCTGGATCCAAATCATGGATTTTCTGACGGTAGATGTCTGATTGGACCGTCATGGGTGTTCCAATTACTCCGATTTTCCCACCTTGACTGGACTTGATAGCTGCCGAAGCTCCTGGTAAAATCACACCTAGGACGGGGATGTCTAGTTTAGCCTTGATTTCTTCCCAGACGATCGCAGTCGCAGTATTACAAGCAATGACAATCATCTTGACATCCTTGGTCAAGAGAAAGTTGACCAACTGCCAAGTATATTCACGGATTTGCTCAGCAGGACGGGGACCATAGGGCGCCCGTGCCGAATCTCCAATATAGACGATTTCTTCATGGGGAAGCTGGCGCATGAGCTCACGTACAACGGTCAAGCCCCCGACACCCGAATCCAAAAAACCAATTGGTCGATTATCCATACAGTCTTCTTTCTAGTCTTTTTTCTGATTGATAGTTCATCATGATTCCTTGTCCTGAACGAACTGACAGACAGCTTGATAGAATGGCAACTGCCTCTCTCTTAATCATAATCAAATATCAATAGAATGCAAGGAAAAAGTCTTATCCTTGAGAACTATTGAACATAGTGAGAAGTCTGGAACTTTCATCCCAGACTTTTCCTATTTATTTTTTCTTTTTATTGTTAGCAAGGGCTGCTTTTTGTTGGCGGATGATTTGGTGGTAAACTTGTTGTACCTTGGCTTCGCTTGGCTTTTGACCATTTGCGCTCAAGAGAGCACGAACTGCCTCAGCATTCAAACGTGGGTTGTCTGCAAATTCTTTTTCGATTTGCTTACGAACCAAGTACATCCCTCCAAGAGCTCCTCCTAGAAAAGCTAGCACAATCAAGATAATTGCTAAAAGTAAGTCCATTCTTTTTCTCCTGTTTCTTTTTGAGTCTCCTATATTATACCACAAAGTGACTTTCCTGACTAGTTTGTTTTACGCTTTCAGGGAGGAGGGAAGCTAATTCTAAGCTAGTCTTACAATCAGAATGAACTATGAAATTACGAATAATTCTCCCCCTTCCTCTCTTTTCTCTACTATTTTAAGAAAAAGCAATATCAAATATGTTTTTCACCAAAAACCTCTTGACAAATGCTAAACGACCATTAGAATGAGAGGTGTGGAGATAAATAGAAACAAAAAAATAAACGAAACTGCTTTATAAAATGTAAGCGGTTTCTGATACACAATGGAGGGTTTTATGAAAAAACACTTTTGGGAGAAATCCTGTCGCTATAGCATCCGCAAACTGACGGTTGGGACTGCTTCTGTTTTGCTGGGGGCTGTTTTTCTAGTCAACCACACTGTAGCCGCAGACAGTGTGGAGGTCAAGCAAACTGAACCAACCTCTGTCGAAGCTATCACTAAGCCTGATAGTGAACCCAAAGCTACTGAAACGACTGAAACTACAAATCCGTCTCTAGCCGAAAGTCCCGTAGTCTCCGAAAACAAGCTAGCCGAAGAGACTCAGACGACAAATAGTCAAGCTAGTGAAGCTGTTGTGGAAACAAACGAAAACAAGGAGAGCAAGAAGACAGAACTGCCGGTGACAAAGCAAGAAAACTATCAACTCAACTACGATCAGCCAACAGCTCCCTCCTATGATGGATGGGAAAAACAAGCCCTTCCTGTCGGAAATGGAGAGATGGGAGCCAAGGTTTTTGGTCTGATTGGCGAAGAAAGAATCCAGTACAACGAAAAGACCCTCTGGTCTGGAGGACCACAACCCGATAGCACCGACTATAACGGAGGAAACTACAAGGATCGCTACAAGGTCTTAGCAGAGATACGTAAAGCCCTCGAAGCTGGTGACCGCCAAAAAGCAAAACAGCTAGCTGAACAAAATCTAGTTGGACCAAACAACGCCCAGTATGGACGTTACCTTGCCTTTGGTGATATCTTCATGGTCTTCAATAACCAGAAAAAAGGGTTAGATACTGTAACTGATTATCATCGTGGTTTGGATATCACAGAAGCCACTACGACAACTTCTTACACCCAAGATGGGACGACCTTCAAACGTGAAACCTTCTCCAGCTATCCTGACGATGTCACTGTGACTCACTTGACCAAAAAAGGAAACAAGACACTTGACTTTACCCTTTGGAACAGTTTGACAGAAGACTTGCTTGCTAATGGCAACTACTCTTGGGAATATTCCAACTATAAGAATGGTCATGTCACTACAGATGCAAACGGAATCCTTCTAAAGGGAACTGTCAAAGATAACGGCCTCAAATTTGCATCCTATCTAGGAATTAAAACAGACGGAAAGGTGACTGTTCAGGACGAAACTCTAACCGTTACAGGCGCAAGCTATGCAACCCTCTATCTCAGTGCCAAGACTAACTTCGCTCAGAATCCAAAAACCAACTATCGAAAAGACATTGACCTCGAAAAAACAGTTAAAGGGATTGTCGAAGCTGCTAAAGCCAAAGACTACGAGACACTTAAAAAGGACCATATCAAGGATTATCAAAGTCTCTTTAACCGCGTTAAACTAAATCTAGGCGGAAACAAGACTGCTCAAACGACAAAAGAGGCCCTTCAAGGCTATAACCCAGAAAAAGGGCAAAAATTGGAAGAACTCTTCTTCCAATATGGCCGATATCTACTCATTAGTTCGTCTCGTGATCGGACAGATGCCCTTCCTGCCAACCTACAAGGAGTCTGGAATGCTGTAGACAATCCACCTTGGAACGCTGACTACCACCTCAATGTCAATTTGCAAATGAACTATTGGCCTGCCTACATGAGCAATCTAGCTGAAACTGCCAAGCCAATGATCAATTACATTGACGACATGCGCTACTATGGTCGTATCGCTGCCAAGGAATACGCTGGTATCGCATCAAAAGACGGACAAGAAAATGGTTGGCTGGTCCACACCCAGGCTACACCATTTGGCTGGACTACTCCAGGCTGGAATTACTATTGGGGTTGGTCTCCAGCTGCTAATGCCTGGATGATGCAGAACGTCTATGACTATTATAAATTCACCAAGGATGAGACCTATCTCAAAGAAAAGATTTATCCAATGCTCAAGGAAACCGCTAAGTTCTGGAACTCCTTCTTGCACTATGACAAGGCCAGTGACCGTTGGGTATCTTCTCCATCCTACTCACCTGAACACGGGACCATTACCATCGGAAATACCTTTGACCAGTCGCTAGTCTGGCAGCTATTCCACGACTACATGGAAGTCGCCAACCATCTGAATGTCGACCAAGACTTAGTCACAGAGGTCAAGACTAAATTTGACAAACTCAAACCGCTTCACATCAACGAAGACGGCCGTATTAAGGAATGGTACGAGGAAGACAGCCCACAATTCACCAACGAAGGAATTGAAAACCATCACCGTCACGTTTCCCATCTAGTTGGTCTCTTCCCAGGTACGCTCTTTAGCAAGGACCAGGCTGAATATCTAGAGGCTGCGCGTGCTACCTTGAACCACCGTGGAGATGGGGGGACTGGTTGGTCTAAGGCCAATAAAATCAATCTCTGGGCTCGTCTGCTGGACGGTAACCGTGCCCATCGCTTGCTCGCTGAACAGCTCAAATATTCAACCCTAGAAAACCTTTGGGATACCCACGCGCCTTTCCAAATCGACGGAAACTTTGGAGCAACCAGTGGGATGGCAGAAATGCTCCTTCAATCTCATACAGGCTATATTGCACCATTGCCAGCCCTTCCAGATGCCTGGAAAGACGGTCAGGTTTCTGGTTTGGTTGCCCGTGGTAACTTTGAAGTCAACATGAAGTGGAAAGATAAAAACCTGCAAAGCTTGTCCTTCCTTTCAAATGTCGGTGGAGACCTGGTTGTAGACTATCCAAATATCGAAGCCAGCCAAATCAAGGTCAATGGCAAACCAGTCAAGGCAACGATCCTTAAAGATAATCGCATCCAGCTTGCAACACAAAAAGGTGACGTGATTACCTTTGAACATTTCCCTGGTCGTGTAACCAGTATGACAGCAGTTCGACAAAATGGAGTCACTGCCGAACTTACCTTTAACCAAGTAGAAGGCGCTACCCACTATGTCATCCAAAGACAAGTGAAAGACGGAACTGGCCAAACCTCTGCAAGCAGAGAATTTGTAACCAATCAAACCCACTTTATTGACCGATCACTAAATCCTCAACATGCCTACGCCTATACCGTCAAGGCTATGCTGGGCGAACTCGCCACACAAGTTTCTGAACAGGCTACTGTTGAAACCTATAGCGAGTTGATGGATGACCGAGATAGCCGCATCCAGTACGGAGCCGCCTTTGGAAACTGGGCAGATTCTGAATTATTTGGAGGAACAGAGAAATTTGCTGACCTTTCAAAAGGAGACTACTCAGACAAAGACGTGACTGCTACTATTCCTTTCACTGGTGTTGGTATCGAAATCTATGGACTGAAATCGTCTGAACTAGGCCTTGCTACTGCTAAAATTGATGACAAAGAAGTTGGCGAACTTGATTTCCATACTGCTGGAGCAACTGAAAAAGGTAGTCTCATCGGTCGCTTTACAGGATTATCTGACGGACCTCATACATTGACTCTTACCGTTAAACGTGAACACAAAGGACGTGGTAGTGAGCGCTCGAAAATTTCATTAGATTATTTCAAAATCCTAGCAGGAACAGGCAATACGATTGAAAAAATGGATGACCGTGATTCACGTATCCAGTATGGTGCCCAGTTTAAGGACTGGTCTGACCCTGAACTCTACGGTGGTACGGAAAAATACGCTGATATTAACAACAGCGACTCCAGTGCAGCTTCAGAAGCTCAGGCAACCATTTCCTTTAGAGGAACGGGCATTCGTATCTATGGTTTGAAGAGCCTTGCCCTTGGACGAGCACGTGTTACACTAGATGGCAAAGAAATGCCAAGTCTAGACTTTTATACGTCAGGTGCAACTGAAAAGAGGGCCTTTATTGGCGAATTTACAAATCTTACTGACGGTCCGCACACTCTGACATTACAAGTTGACCCAGATTCGCCAGAAGGTCGCAAGAAAATCTCTCTAGACTCCTTTGATATCATCAAAGCCCCTGCTGTTGGTATAGATAGCCCGAGCATCGCGCCTCTTAAGGAAAATGACAAAACCATTTCCTTAACTCTACCAGCTGGGGAATGGGAAGCCATCGCTGTGACCTTCCCGGGTGTCAAAGATCCTCTAGTCTTACGCAAGGTGGATGAAACGCATCTGGTTACAAGTGGAGATCAGACTATCCTATCAGTCCAAGACAATCAAGTTCAAATCCCAATCCCTGAAGAAACCAATCGCAAAGCTGGAAATGCCATTGAAGCTTATACCATTCAAGAAAATACCACAAGCAGCCCTACCGTAGCTGTCTTTACTAAAAAGGATGAAAAGAAAGTTGATGAGAAGCAACCAACTACAAGCAAGGGAGAGGAACCAGCTCCTACTGTTGAAAAACCTGAGTACACTGAGCCTATCGGGACTGCAGGGCAAGAAGTGCCACCTATTGTTGAAAAACCTGAATACACCGAACCCATCGGAACGGCGGGGCAAGAGGAAGCGCCTACTGTTGAAATTCCTGAATACACTGGGCCTGTCGGGACTGCAGGGCAAGAAGTACCGCCCACTGTAGAAAAGCCTGAATACACCGAACCTATCGGAACGGCGGGGCAAGAGGAGGCCCCTACCGTAGAAATTCCTGAATACACTGAGCCTATCGGGACTGCAGGGCAAGAAGTGCCACCTATTGTTGAAAAACCTGAATACACCGAACCTATTGGAACCAGTGGAGATCAGACTGCTCCAACCCTCACCCGACCTGAGTATCAGTTGCGCACCTTGAAAGATAAAAAGACAGGGGTCGAAATCATCGGTGGAGCTGCTGACTTGGAAGGAATTTCTCACATCTCTAGCCGACGTGTCCTAGCTCAAGAACTCTTTGGCAAGACCTATGATGCTTACGACCTACAACTTAAAAATCCAACAGATCATAGCTTGCAGCCGAAAGGCTCTGTCTTAGTTCGCTTTCCTATTTCAGCTAGCGTAGAAAATGTTTACTACCTCACTCCGACCAAGGAGTTGCAAGCCCTTGATTTCGACGTTCGAGATGGAAAGGTAGAATTCATCACTAATCATTTCAGTACCTATGCTGTCGTCTATCAAGTTACTGGAACAACCTCTAACACAGAGGAAAAACCAAGTGCTTCAGATGTAGAAACCTTAGCTCACGGCGCTGAAGACCTTTCAGCCAGTCCTAGCCTTGCTAAAGCTGGAAATCATTCTCCTAAAGAACAACTTCCAGCAACAGGAGAATCATCCAACCCACTTCTCTTCTTAGCGGGCCTCAGCCTAGCTCTTACAGCCACTTTTATGTTAAAAGGAAGGAAGGATGACTCCAACTAACCTTTAAGCACGCAAAAACAGGATGAAGATCACCTTCATCCTGTTTTATTTTGTAATCAAAAGTTATGTTTACAGTAGGTATAAAAAGGCTAGGGTCAAGAGACTTGCTAGAAGTCCAACTGACCAGAAGAAGAAGTCAACCTTCCACTCGCTCCAAGGATTGCCCTTGCCTGAGAATCCTCCAAGCTCAAAATGATGATGCACAGGTGTCATACGGAAAATACGCTTCCCACCACTAAGTTTAAAGTAGGTAACTTGCATCATAACAGAGCTTGTCTCAAAGACATAGATAATCCCAATCAACAAAAGGGTCCATTCTTGGTGGAGGGCCATAGAAATAGCTGCCAACATCCCACCAAGAGCCAAACTTCCCACATCTCCCATGAAAACCTTGGCAGGCTTGTGGTTAAAGACGAAGAAACCTAGCAAACCACCAATCATGGCAAGAATCACAAGAAGGATATCCAGTTGATTTTGCTTATAAGCAATCACACCGTAGGCCGATAAGCTAATCACTACGGAAATACTTGCTAAGCCGTCAATTCCGTCTGTCAAGTTCACTGCGTTTGAAAAGCCAACTAGCCAGAAAAGGGCAAAGAAAATATAGAAAATACCCAAGTGAACTTGGTAGCCAAAGACAGAAAGCATATCTCCACCACGCTCATAAAAGAGGTAGAAAATCACTCCTCCAAGCAACTGGAGTGCAAGTTTTTGCTTGGGATTTAAGCCCTCGTTGATCTTGCGAAAGACCTTGAGAAAATCATCCAAAAAGCCTACCAAACCATATAAAACCAAAATAAACAAAATCATGCCTACATTGTTGGTCAATTGTTGGGTAAAGAGAGCAACCAGAAAGCTCATCACTACTGCAACGATTAGGAAGACAAGACCTCCCATGGTTGGAGTCCCAGCTTTAGCTTGGTGTTGCTTGACATCCTCATGCATCTGCTGACCCGTAATCTGTGCTTTTCGATAAAATCGGATAAAGGCTGGAATACCTATCAAGGTCAATAGAAAGGCTAGGACTCCAGCACTAATGGAACTAATCATCTTAATCTCCTAAAGTTATTTTCATTTTTTTAATGTCTTTGAGGGCTGTATTAGCACGGACACTTTGTTTTTTGACCGTTTTGCCACTACCTTCCCACTCGACTTCTATATTTAGCCATTTGGCAAATGTTTGCACATTTTCATCTGTCCAGCCATACATATCAGGCATTTCTTCCACCTTATCAGATAGGATCAAGATCTGCTGATTGGCTTCCAAATTATCTCCTTCAGAAACCGAGAGATCCTTGATCTTGGTTCCTGTTCCGATAACGATTGGTTGGACAAGGTTACGACGCAATTCCTCTGCTAGGTCACCCGGAGTAAAGTCCTTGGTAGCTGGCATGGCATAGCTTGTCGTCTTGCTGACCTGATCCAAGTTCTTAGCAGTTGACTGAAGATTGAGGGATTCTTTCATAGCAGAAGCTCGCTCAAGGATTGGGTTGGCAAACTCCCCAAGCTGAATACCTGAATAATGCTCTGGCTGTTGCACCGTCACATAGAGGATAAAGTCAGGATTTTCTGCAGGATGCATCGACACAACAGAGAAGATATAGTTGGTTTCACCTGTCAGGTAACCCCCATTCTTCTCATCGGCAATCTGAGCAGTCCCTGATTTCAGGGCGACATTCTGACCCGGAACATTGACAGTTGCTTTTCCTGTACTGTGGTTGTACATGGTACCATAGACAGGATCTGTTCCGACCATGACCATGTGATCCCGAGTAGAGGAAGCTGCTGCTTTTGATACAGGATTTCCAACAATTTCCTTTTGAGACTTACGAACAGACTGGTCATTTGGATCATAGAGGGCACTGATAAATTTCGGCTCCAACATAACCCCATCATTAGCAATAGCTGTAAAAGCACGAAGCATCTGGGTCTGAGTAACAGAGATCCCTTGTCCAAATGAACTCATGGCGATATTGACAATGTTATCCGCAGGTAATTGACCTGTATACTCATCTGCCAGACCAAAACGGGTCGGCACCCCAAACTTAAAGCGGTTGAGGTAATCAAGCCAGGTTGCATCCCCCATCTTTTGCTCAAGCAAGGTCATCCCAATATTACTTGAGTGGGCAAATCCTTGAGAGAAGGTCATGGTGCCACCACTCGTCAACCCTTCATTGACGTCCCAGTCTCGAATGGTTGCATCTGCTATTTTCAATTCGCTACTGTTAAAGTATTCGCCACCAGGGAAGGTATTGTTATCAATAGCTGAGGCCAACATCATCACCTTCATGGTTGACCCTGGCTCATAGTTACTTTGATAGAGGATATCACGCCAGACAAAGTCTTTTGTGATGCCATCCTTGGTATCTGCATTAAAGGTAGGCCGTTGGGTCGTAGCCAGGATTTCCCCTGTTTTAGCGCTGACCAAGGTAGCCGTCATATACTTGCCTTTTACCTTTTCCTGGAAGGCATCCATCTGCGTTTCCATAAAGGATTGCAAGGGACTAGAAAGGGTCGTGTACACATCCTTTCCATCTACCGTTTGTTGAGAAGCTTGATCTGTACCCGGAACAATATTTCCCAGACGATCCTTCTCATAAGTAATGATCCCATCTGTGCCCGCCAGAATGTTATTTAAAGAACTCTCCAATCCAGATGTCCCAATCAAACGTTTGGTGCCATCCTCATTTTCATGGAGTTGCGCTAAACCGATAAAGGAAGAAGCAAATTGTCCATTGGGATAACTGCGGTTAGGGCTAGTTGTAAAGTCAATCCCCTCAACACCAGCAGTTTTGAGGTCATTTTTAATAGCCATCATATTGGCATAGGTAATCCCATTTCCCTTGGTCCCAAAGGATACCTGTTTTAGATCTGGTTGAGAAAGCTGTTCTTTGACATAAGACTCTTCCATATCTAGGTATTTATGGAAAATCTCAGCCACCTTATTAAATTGAGAATCCTCTACATAGAGAATTTTGCCTGTTGCTGACTTATAAGTCTTGTCAATAACGGCATAGATATTATACGAAGTCGCATCCTCTGCAATAGGTGTCCCATTTCGATCGTATATAGTCCCTCGTTTTGCAGGAATCGTCTTGGTTGTTTGATGGACCTTGTTTGCTTCTTGAACCAAGTCCTTACCAAATTTTTTACCCGTTCCGATAATGACCGCAAAGTTGACCAAAAAGACAGCGAAGAGTATGACAGCCAATAAACTCAGGCTTTTCCCTACTCTTCGGCGATTTTCTTCTGGAGATTTACGGTTACGAACGGCATAACGGATGATTTTTTCTTTCCACTGTTTCATTTCTTACTCCGCTGCTCGGATATTTTCGTTATTCAGCTGCAAATCTTTAGAGTTTGCAATCTCTTTCAAACGTTCTGAACGAATCAATTCATTGACCTCTTGCTTGGCATCGTCTAGCTCTGTTTTCTTTTCTTCGATTTGAGCATTGACCTTGGTCAATTCATTCTGAACTTGTAATAGCTTGGTCTGCATAAACACAACGCTAATTGCCAGGATAATCATTGTTGCAGCAATCGAAACATAGAAGGCCTTTTCCACACGTGAAAAACCTTTAAACTTCGTTTGCAATAACTGGCTTGTTTTTTCGATTCTTTCTGCCATGTTTTTCCTCTTACTTGTGAATTTTTCTAGCCACGCGCAACTTGGCTGAATGCGAACGATTGTTGGCTGCTAGCTCTTCAGCACTTGGCAAGATTGGCTTGCGGGATACCAATTCCATCTTGGGCTTAAGGTCATCTGGAATGAAGGGCAAGCCTTTGGGAACTTCCACTGTTGAAGCTTCCTTAAACAACTGCTTTGTCAAGCGGTCTTCCAGCGAATGGAAGGTAATGACCGAGATTCTACCATCCAGAGCCAGCATGTCCATGGCCTGCTGGATAGACTCATCAGCTGCCCCTAGCTCATCATTGACTTCGATTCGGATAGCCTGGAAAATCTGCTTGGCAGGGTGTCCCTTTTTCTTGAGTTCCTTGGCAGGCTTGGCCGACTTGATAATCTCTGCCAACTCTGTCGTTGTCTCAATTGGTTTCACCTCACGCGCTTGCTCAATCTTGCGGGCAATCTGTTTAGAAAACTTATCCTCACCATACTTGAAAAAGATCCGAACCAGGTCATGATAGTCATAATGATTGACCACCTCATAGGCCGTCAGACTAGCTTCCTGATTCATCCGCATATCCAGGGGTGCATCCTTTTTATAAGAAAAGCCACGCTCACGCTGATCTAGCTGAGGACTGGACACTCCTAAGTCATAACAAATTCCATCAATTTCCTGGACACCAGCCTCCTGCAAACGTGCCTGCAAATGACGGAAGTTATCCTTGATAAAAGTCACCATTCCCTTTTCGATATAGGGTGCCAACCTTTTTTGCGCATTGTCAATAGCATTCTGGTCCTGGTCAAAGGCATAGAGATGCCCTTTTTCGCTCAATTTACTTAATAAATATTCGCTATGGCCTGCTCCGCCCAAAGTCGCATCAACGTAGATACCGTCAGGTTTTACGTCAAGCATATCAATCGTTTCATGAAGCAAGACCGTTACATGATGAAATTCTTTTGTCATATCTTATCTATTTTACCACAAATCTGACCAGCTTGCACTTGTCAGACAAAGCTAAGTTTCTTCGAAAAAAATTCTCAAAAAAATGTCGTATATACTTGACACACCATCTCCAAAAGAATATAATACAGTCAAATATATGCGACATATCAGAAAGGAGACCCTATGAATCGCGTTAAAGAATTCCGCAAGGAACTGGGCATTTCCCAGCTCGAGCTCGCCAAAGATATCGGTGTCTCGAGACAGACCATCAATATGATTGAAAATGACAAGTACAATCCTACTCTAGAACTCTGTCTCAACCTCGCCCGTAGCCTCCAAACTGACCTCAACAGTCTCTTTTGGGAAGACGATTTTTAAAAAAAGGAGCAAACAAATGAAAAAAGAAACTCTCACTGAAAAATTCATCAAACGCATATACGGTATTTCTGGTCCCCTTGACGAACACAAACGGCGCGAGGCCGATCGTATCGGGAATCAGGCCTTTATTGTCCTCTTTTATCTGATGACATTTGGCAATCTTATCCCGCTCGTTCTTGCCTATAAATACCCGCAAATTGTCGCTATCGGCTATCCTCTTGTGGTATTCGGCATTTCGATGATAGTTGCCCTCTATGTGATCTCTCAAACCAAGAAAACGGGCATCACAGCTATTGATCCCGAAATGCTGAGTCAAAAAGAAAGCAAACAGCTACATTTTCCTGGTCTAAAAGCGGGCCTAATCTATGGCATGGGCATGTTCTTTGGAATACCGCTTCTGAATGTCCTAACCGATGATAGCAAGGATTATCTTAGCTCTCTTTTAAATACAGGGCATTTTGTGTCAACTATCCTAGCAGCCTTCTTCTTCGGATTAATAGTACAAACTGCCATCTCCCATCGCATTGCAAAAGCCAAGGAAGATCAGGACGACGACTAGGAGGCGCCTTATGAAATCACTAGCTAGACTACTGATCAGTCATGTTTTTATCAGTATTTTTATTACCTTTTTCCTACTTTCTGAACATATTGAGCATCCTTTCTTGATTATCTTTCTTTTATTCCTTCCTGTATTGAACAAGGGACAGAGATTCCAGAAAATTCAATCAAAAAAAATACGTCTTCTAAACGCATCTCTCTGTTTTACCCTCGTATCCTTTCCACAACTTTTAACAAATCCTATGGATTGGAGATACCTGGTATTTCTAATAATCTGTATCATTTTTAGTTTGGTTTACTTCTATACTCTCTATCAACTATTTAAAGAAGTCAATCAAAAATCGCTCATTTAGGAGGTTACTCCCATGAAAAAAGAAGATTTCACCACTCGCTTACTCAAACTATTCTTTCACATACAAGGGCCTTTTGATGAATGCCGTCAAGAGATAATTTACAAGGCTTGTGCTCGTTCCTTGATCCAAATCATTTACTCCTCCCTCCTACTCTTCTTGTTCTATCTCCTATTTGGACGCTTCATAGAGTTGGTTCGAGATGCCATGCCCTACCTCTATTTTGGACTTATCTTCGTCCTCTCATCTAGGGCGAGACTAGCAGTTCGCGACTTACATTTAGACAAGGATGACCAGTCCGAAATCCATCACAAAAGCTACAGCAAAAGCCAAATCAAAGTTCGTAGTTGGGGTGTATTCATCAGTATTCCAATTGGCTTGTTTGTCTTATCAGCCTTTCACAAACTCTTTGTTCAGCATCTTCCACTCGATACCTTTTGGGACAATCTCTCCCACTTCGATAAAATGCTCCCTTTACTAGTCTTGGGATTGGGAATTGGTGCCATCTTTGGAACCATGACCTACGCCTTTTTATCGGAACACGAGGTAAAACACTCTGAACCAGTAACGCATAAGGAAAATATAGAAAAATGACCAATATATATGATTTTTCCGTTTTAAACCAAAATAACCAAGCAACTCCCTTGGAGAGCTATCGTGGCAACGTTCTCTTGATTGTCAACACTGCTACTGGATGTGGTTTAACGCCCCAGTACCAAGGACTCCAAGAACTCTATGAACGCTATCAAGATCAGGGCTTCGAAATATTGGATTTCCCTTGCAATCAGTTTATGGGACAAGCACCCGGTAGCGCAGAGGAAATCAATAGCTTCTGCAGCCTACACTATCAGACCACTTTCCCTCGCTTTGCCAAGATCAAGGTCAACGGCAAGGAAGCAGATCCTCTTTATGTTTGGCTAAAAGACCAGAAATCTGGCCCGCTAGGAAAACGAATCGAATGGAATTTTGCTAAGTTTCTCATTGGTCGAGATGGGCAAGTTCTTGAGCGCTTCTCTTCCAAAACAGACCCCCAAACCATCCAAGAGTCTCTCCAAAAAATACTCTAATTTCTTTTTAAAACGTATCCTTTCATTTAGTTTGAGCAATGAAAGGATGCGTTTTTTCTTTAAAAAGTAACTGATTTTCTTTAATTTATATTTATTTTTTTGCTTTTTGCTATTGCAATTCTTTTATTAATTTAGTATATTTGTTATATTAAGATTTTTAGTCATTTTAAGGGAGAAATGACCTTTTAAATTTTTTATCTTAAAATGAAAGCGCTTTATAAACAGGAGGTAAGGTGGCTTACAAATTATCAGAGAGTTGTTTTCCTTAAATCAAGTTGTAACCAAGTCAGACTTGGGCTCGGGCAGTAGCTGACTGCCTTTCTAAAAACTAGGAGTATATTATGAATCGATACCTTTTTGAAAAAGGGCAAACATTTAGCATTCGGAAGTTGACTGTAGGTGTGGCCTCTGTTGTCGTCGGACTGGCATTTTTTGCTTCTGGAACCGTACGTGCAGACGAAACGTCTCCTGCCACGACATCCAATTTAGATCAGCAAATTAAACAAGTCGCAGATATAGAAGAGACCAAGGCTGAACCAGTCAAAGAAGAAGGCCGTGTAGAGACTGAAAAACAAGAAACACCTGCTGCAGATACTAGCAGTGCTGATTTGCTCCCTGAAGATATTCAGGACCGTGCCTATCCAGACACACCTGTCAAAGAACTCGACACAAAGACTATCGTTGACCAGAAAGCTAGTCCAAAAGTAGAAACTAAGAGCATTCTAAAGAACAAGGAAGAAACTCCAAAGGAAGCTGAGAAAGGAAACCGTGCCATTATTAACGGTGGACAAGACCTCAAACATATCAACTACGAGGGACAACCCGCAACTGCTGCCACTATGGTCTACAGCATTTATAATGGTGGGACTCAACGATACATTGTTTCTGGCTCTGGTATTTTCGTAGCTCCTAACGTATTCTTGACAGTTGCACACAACTTTTTAGACAAAGAGGGTCATGTTCGTGGTGGAGACTCTGCGCGCTTCTATTACAATCTAGGCTCCAACGCTCCCGTTAAAAATTCTCAGCCAAATTCAGGAAATACCACACTCTTCCAAGAGAAAGATATCCACTTCTGGAACAAAGAAGAGTTTAGCAAGGGATATCAAAATGACTTGGCAGCAGTTGTAGCACCTGTCCCTATACAAATTGCAAGCCCAAATAAAGCAGCAACTTTTGTACCACTCGCTGAGCATAAGACTTACAAAGCAGGGGACCCTGTCAGCACGATTGGTTATCCAACTGACTCAAGCTCAAAAGAACTCAAACAGCCTATCGTAGCTGGACAACTCTATAAAGCTGACGGTAAAGTAAAATCCGTCGTTCCTTATGATGACAAGGGAGCTACTGGCATCACTTACCAAACAACTTCTGTATCTGGTTTGTCTGGTGGCGGAATTATCAATGGTGATGGAAAAGTCATCGGCGTACACCAACACGGAACGGTTGACAACGGTGTCCCTGAGAAAGACCGCTTTGGTGGTGGACTTGTCCTCTCTCCTGAACAACTCAAATGGGTCAAAGATATTATTGACAAATATGGTGTTAAGGGCTGGTATCAAGGTGATAATGGCAAACGCTACTACTTTACACCCGAAGGTGAAATGCTTAGAAATAAGACAGCTGTCATCGGAGAAAATCAGTACTCCTTTGATGAGAGCGGTGTCGCTACCCTGGTCAAGGGAATTGATTACGGACGTGTGGTTATCCAGCACGTGGATGAAGCAGGCAATCCAGTCAAAGAAAATGATACTTTCTTAGACAAAACAGAAGTGGGAACTGGCTTTGACTATGATTTCAAGAAAGCAATCACTCCAACCGAATTCTACAAGCAAAATCTAGAAAAATACCAGATTGTTTCCATTGATGGGGTTGAGATTCAGAAGCAACTAAAAGACGAGTGGAACCACAATGTCGTTAGCAAAACAGCTCCTGGTACACGTGTCATCAAGGTAGTCTATAAAGTCAACAAAGGCTCCTTCAAAGTTTACTACCGTCAAAAAGGAACAAGCACTGAACTAGCGGAAGCGACAGTTGATAACAATGACGGCCAAGAGTATGACGTTTCCTTTGTCAACACTTTCCATGCAAAAGACATTACTGGCTACCGTCCAGTAAAAACTAGCTTGGAAGCAACCATCCAGCATAAAGGTGTGAATGAGGTCGTCTTTGAATACGAACCGGTCGCTGATACAGCTAATCCAACGACTCCGACTCCACCAGTCGCTCATCCAGAAGACAAAGAAACTGAGATTGGCAACCATGGACCTCTTCCAAGCAAGGCCCAACTCGATTACCACAAGGAAGAATTGGCAGCCTTCATCCACTACGGAATGAACACTTATACCAATTCTGAATGGGGAAATGGGAAAGAAGACCCTCGATACTTCAATCCAACCAACTTGGATACTGACCAGTGGATTCGTACTCTGAAGGAAACTGGCTTCAAACGAACCATTATGGTTGTTAAACACCACGACGGATTCGTTGCTTACCCATCTAAGTACACCAACCATACCGTAGCTGCTAGCCCATGGAAAGATGGAAAGGGTGACCTTCTCGAAGAAGTTTCCAAGTCTGCTAGCAAGTATGACATGAATATGGGTGTTTACCTATCACCATGGGATGCCAACCATCCTAAATACCATGTCGCAACCGAAAAAGAATACAACCAATACTATCTCAACCAACTGAAAGAAATCCTTGGTAATCCAAAATACGGTAATAAAGGGAAGTTTATCGAGGTTTGGATGGACGGTGCGCGTGGTAGCGGTGCCCAAAAAGTAACCTATACCTTTGATGAATGGTTCAAATACATCAAAGAAGCTGAAGGAGATATTGCTATCTTCTCTGCTCAACCGACAAGCGTTCGCTGGATCGGAAATGAACGGGGAATCGCAGGGGACCCTGTATGGCATAAAGTTAAAAGAGCCAACATCACAGACGATGTGAAAAACGAATACCTCAACCATGGTGACCCAGATGGTGATATGTACTCTGTAGGGGAAGCTGACGTTTCGATTCGTTCTGGCTGGTTCTATCATGACAACCAACAGCCGAAATCACTCAAAGAGTTGATGGATATCTACTTCAAGTCTGTTGGTCGTGGAACCCCACTCCTTCTCAATATTCCACCAAATAAAGAAGGAAAATTCGCAGATGCAGATGTGGCTCGCTTGAAGGAATTCAAGGCAACCCTAGACCAAATGTATGCGACTGACTTTGCCAAAGGTGCCACAGTAACAGCAAGTTCTACTCGTCAAAACCACCTTTACAAAGAAAGCCACCTCACAGACGGTAAAGATGACACCAGCTGGGCGCTCTCAAATGATGCCACAACCGGTAGCTTTACAGTCGATTTGGGACAAAAGAGACGCTTTGACGTCGTTGAACTCAAGGAAGATATCGCCAAAGGTCAACGTATCTCTGGTTTCAAGATTGAAGTTGAAATCAACGGACGTTGGGTGACTTACGGCGAAGGTTCGACCGTTGGTTACCGTCGCTTGGTTCAAGGAAAGCCTGTAGAAGCACAAAAAATCCGTGTAACCATCACTGGTGCTCAAGCAACTCCAATCTTGAACAACTTCTCAGTCTATAAGACACCAAGTAGCATTGAAAAGACAGATGGCTACCCTCTTGGACTGGAATACCACTCAAATACAACAGCGGATACAGCTGGAACAACTTGGTACAATGAATCTGAAGGTGTTCGTGGCACTTCTATGTGGACCAACAAAAAAGATGCCAAAGTAAGCTATACCTTCACAGGAACCAAGGCCTATGTCGTCTCTACGGTCGATCCAGGTCATGGAGAAATGTCCGTCTACGTTGATGGTCAAAAGGTTGCAGATGTGCAAACTAAGAATGCTAGCCGTAAACGAAGCCAAAAAGTCTTTGAGACAGGCGATTTAGCACCAGGCCAACACACTATTACCCTCGTGAACAAAACAGGCGAACCAATTGCTACAGAAGGAATCTACACCCTAAACAATGATAGCAAAGGGATGTTTGAACTCGAGTCTACCAACTACGAAGTCGAAAAAGGAAAACCAGTCACTGTCAAGATTAAACGTGTTGGTGGAAGCAAGGGGACTGCTACTGTTCGCTTCATCACAGAACCTGGAACTGGAGTTCACGGTAAAGTTTACCAAGATACAACTCAAGATGTGACTTTTAAAGACGGAGAAACAGAAAAGACTGTTACCATCCCAACGATTGACTTTACAGAACAAGCCGACTCTGTCTTTGACTTCAAAGCCAAGCTCACTTCTGTCACTGATGGTGCCCTGCTCGGTTTCGCTACCGATGCAACCATCCAAGTGATGAAAGCCGAATTGCTGACCAAGGACCAAACAAGCTATGATGACCAAGCTAGTCAGTTGGATTATAGTCCTGGCTGGCACCATGAAACCAATTCGGCAGACAAGTACCAAAAAACGGAGTCTTGGGCTTCCTTTGGCCGCTTAACTGACGAGCAAAAGAAAAAGACAACTGTCACAGCCTACTTCTACGGTACTGGACTTGATATCAAGGGATATGTTGATCCAAATCATGGTATCTACAAAGTCTTCCTAGATGGCAAAGAAGTTCCTTACCAAGATGGCATGGGAAATGCTTCAACTATTGATGGTAAGAAATACTTTAGCGGTCGTGCAGCCCAACGCCAAGGCAATCAAACTCTTGTCAGCCTAAAAGGTCTGGACGAAAACTTGCACGCAGTCACCCTTCAACTAGATCCTGATCGAAACGATTTGTCTCAAAATATCGGTATTCAAGTGGACCAATTTATCACTCGTGGCGAAGGTAGCGAACTCTACAGCAAGGCAGATATCATCCAGTCTATCTCTAAATGGAAAGACGATCTGTCCAACTTTGATCCAGCAGGCTTGAAAAATACGGCTACTGCACGCCAAGCTTTCCAAGCAAATCTAGAAAAATTGAGAAACCAACTCAGTGCTGATGCAGTGGACGTTCAAGAAGTCATGTTGACGGTCAGTGCCCTACAAGATATCCTATCCAAGGATGAGAACTATCAAAGAGGCCAAGAGCAACCTAGTCCAGAGCAACCGGAACAGCCAGAAGAACCTTCTAAACCTGACCAGCCTGAGCAACCAGCTGAACCAAAACAACCGGAAATCGAATACAGTAAGGCCATGGCTAGCTTGACAGAAGCCATCGAGAAAAAAGTCGCTGAGCTTGGATCCAACAAGGAAGCTAAGAAGAAATTAATTGAACTTGCAAACCAAGCAATTGCTGCAATTCAAGAGGCCAAGACTCAAGAAGAAGTTAATAAAGCGCTAGAATCCGCTCTTGAACAAATTAGCAAGCTTGAAGCAGCTAAGCCTGAGAAACCTGCTCAACCTGAAAAACCGGCTGAACCAAAACAACCGGAAATTGAATATGATAAGGCTATGGACAGCTTGACAAAAGCTATCGAGAAAAAAGTTGCCGATCTTGGATCTAACAAGGAAGCTAAGAAGAAATTATTAGAAATTGCAGATCAAGCCATTGCTGCAATTCAAGAGGCCAAGACTCAAGAAGAAGTTAATAAAGCGCTAGAATCCGCTCTTGAACAAATTAGCAAGCTTGAAGCAGCTAAGCCTGAGAAACCAGTTCAGCCTGAAAAGCCTGCTGAGCCTGAAAAACCGGCGCAACCGGAAAGTCCAGCTCAGCCTGAAAAGCCTGCTCAACCTGAAAAACCAGCTCAACCGGAAAAGCCTGCTGAGCCTGAAAAGCCTGCTCAACCAGAAACTCCAGTTCAACCGGAAAATCCTGCTGTTCCTGAAAAGCCTGCTCAACCTGAAAAACCAACTCAACCTGAAAAACCAACTCAACCTGAAAAGCCAGCGCAACCGGAAAAACCAACTCAACCTGAAAAGCCTGCTCAACCTGAGAAACCTGACCAGCCTGAGCAACCAGCTGAACCAAAACAACCGGAAATCGAATACAGTAAGGCCATGGCTAGCTTGACAGAAGCCATCGAGAAAAAAGTCGGTGAGCTTGGATCTAACAATGAAGCTAAGAGGAAATTAATTGAACTTGCAAACCAAGCAATCGCTACTATTCAAGAGGCCGAGACTCAAGAAGAAGTTAATAAAGCGCTAGAATCCGCTCTTGAACAAATTAGCAAGCTTGAAGCAGTTCAACCTGAGAAACCTGCTGAGCCTGAAAAACCAGCTCAACCGGAAAATCCTGCTCAACCTGAGAAACCTGCTCAGCCTGAGAAACCTGCTGAACCTGAAAAACCAGTTCAGCCTGAGAAACCTGCTCAACCGGAAAATCCAGCGCAACCTGAGAAACCTACTCAACCGGAAACTCCAGCGCAACCTGAGAAACCTGCTGAGCCTGAAAAACCAGCTCAGCCTGAAAAGCCAGTTCAGCCTGAAAATCCGACTCAACCGGAAAAACCTGCTCAACCGGAAAAACCGACTCAACCGGAAAATCCTGCTCAACCGGAAAAACCTGCTCGACCGGAAAATCCTGCTCAACCGGAAAAACCAGCTGAGCCTGAGAAACCAATTACTTCTTCAAGTCCTGAGGAAGGGGTCAAGGACCTTGTCTTTACACTTCCAAGTTTGGAAATCGTCAATAAGACAGTACCGTTCAAGACTATCCGTCGCGAAAACCCACAATTAGACAAAGGAAAAGAGCAAGTTCTATCAGAAGGAAAAGACGGTCTCTTAGTCGAGTATGTTGAAGTGGACGGTGACAATCGCAAGGTTCTCCAAACAGAAGCAACTCCAGCTCAAGATCGAGTGATTGAGGTAGGTAGCAAACAAAGCTCAGTTGGAACAGAGGCACCACCAGTTGTGACTCTTCCTGAGTATGTTCTACCAAGAGAGACTGAAAAACCTGCTCCAGCCGTAACAGACAATTCACCATCAAAAGATGAAAAAGTTCCTGTTACAACTACAGTTAAACAAGACAAGGAAAGACAACTCCCAGCAACTGGGGAACAAGAAACGAATGCCTTCCTCTTCTTGGCAGCCATTACTTCTATCTTGTCTCTCCTCATCTTCCAAAAGAATTTCGAAGACTAACGACCATCTTTGATTGATTCTTTCCCATTATTTCAGTTCCCCCGTTGAGAAGACCATTTGGTCTTCTCTTTTTCTATCTATAAAATAAAAAACATCCACAAATACACATGGATGTTTTGGTATGAATCTATAAAGTAAGATGATCATTGAGAATAGGTGTTCTCAAATCCAACTACGTTTTCAAATAAACGCTCATCTAAAAAAGAGAGTGGGCCTTGCCTTATCTCATCAGAACTACCATCATAAGTTCTGCAAGAACTCCACAGATAAAAGATGGTGTTTCGAATTCCAATACCATGAGATCTTCTGACGCTCACAAGCTATCTCCCCTAGATCAGACTTCCCTCTCCCACATCTAGATCTACTGACTACTATTTTCGAGTCCAGCGTATGCATAGGTTCGATTTCTGGGACACTCTTTTTCTGTCACTACCCTAAAATAAAAGCGATGCTCCCGCCCATCCTTGGCATTTTCCTTGTTTAAGACAAAGTAGTTTTTCTGATTCATCGCCATGGTGCGTAGGATGTCATCGATCAAAAAAGTCAAAGGCACATTCATAGCAGAGTATTTTTGAAAATCCTCTTCAAAACGAATATAGGCATCAGAAAAATAATCCATCTGCAGTTTGTTTTCATACAACTCTTTTCTAGTCATACACTCCCTCCTCCCACAGTCGAATTTCGAGAACATCTACAATCTTTATCAGTCTATAGCCCTCATTGGTCCTAATAGATAGAGTTTGAGGTGATAATTCGCTTACCTCGCCGACGATAGTGGTTTTCTGCTTCTTTTCCTTGACCATAAAGCATCCCTTCAGTTGCCCGATATACAGCTGCGAAAGCAAGAGTAACTTCTCAACGGAATTCAAACTCGTCGAGAAAGCAACCCGATTTTTCTCTTCGCCGAGTGAACTAGTGTGTTCTGAAAGGTAAAATCCCATCCACTTTTGCATTCCTGGATCTTGATAGTCACGCGCAGATTGAAAAGGTAAATAAGAACGATCAATCATTTTAGTCCATCTAATCCTCCAGCAGAATGTCCCCCAATCAGCCTGCTTCTGGCAAGACTCCTAGAGGCTTCTTCCAGTGCATTGGCCTTTAAAAGGGAGGTAAAACCAAATTGTTCCCGAATGGCATCAATAGCCGTCTGGAGCCTTTCTTCTTTTTCTAACTTGTCAATATCATCAAAGAGAGAGATCAAACCAAAAGACTCGTCCACAAATCCTGAATAGTTGACTCCGACACTTCTGACCGCTCCAGAAGTGTATTTGTTATGAAATAGCTTCAAAACATAATCCGTTAAGATAGCTGTATTATTGGTCGGTTCGACCTTCATTTGTGTGTGAATAGACGGCCTGACCTCCTGTTTAGAGAAACCAACATAGAGAGAGACAAGGGTTGTTTTCTTGCCCGCCCTTCTCAGTCTAATAGCCACCTGCTCCGCCATTTCTCGGAGAATAATTTCGATATCCCGTAGCTTCACGTAGTCTCTCGGCAAGATTTGAGAATTTCCTAACCCTTGGGACTTGGCTTTATAGGGCCTGTGAACATTGCTCTCATCAATCCCGTTAGCATGAAACCACAAACGCAGGCCAGCCTGACCAAGTGTTTTCTGTAGCTGGTCTGGATTACTGGTGGCCAATTCTCTGATGGAAAAAATCCCCAGAGCATGCAAGTGTTTCTCCATCCGCCTGCCAATCCCCCAAAAGTCCGTCATCTTGGGAATGGCCCAAACCTTCTCTTCCACATCCTGGTAAGACCAGTTGGCCCTCATGGTCGGAGTGTGCTTGGCCTCATTATCCAGAGCCAACTTGGCCAGTAAGGGATTGGCATTGGACATACCCACCGTAGAGTAGATCCCTGTCTGCCTCCAAATATCCCTCTGGATGCGAGCAGAAAGCAGATCCAGCTTGTCTTTGCGAGAGAGACTCTTGTCTGGGATAAAATAGTTGAGCGAACTAGTCAGATCAATAAAGCCCTCATCGATAGAGTAGGGATAAATATCATCTGGACTACCATAATTTTGAAAGATTCGCTGGATTTCCATATTGACTGCTATGTATTCATCCATCCTAGGTGGCACGATCAGGGTCACTTGAGCCCAATCTTCGATGTAGCGAACATAGTCTAAATCAGTAGGCAAGCCTTGCTTTCGAGCATTGTAATAGGAAAATTTGCGCGTTTTGATATCAAAAGGCAGATCATAGGCCCGGCCAACATTGGACTTACCAAAAATCTTCTTAAACATGGGAGAGGAAGCTAGGATAAGACCAGTAGAATTATCCGCGCGACTCATGACACAAAGCGAGGTCTTCAGCGGATGCAATCCCCTTTTCACACACTCGACACTGGCATAAAAAGATTTCATATCGACAAAGGCAATATCACTTTTGGGCTCTCTGGAATAATCAAAGTAGCCCATAGGCTAACCCTCCATCGGCACAAAATTCCCAACGATAATCCCCACAATCCGAGGATCTTCTTCATAGGAGATGAAAATGTCCTTGTATTTAGGATTGATCGATACCAGACGCAAGCCATCTTCCTCCCGATAAACCCGTTTGATATAGGTCTGGTTGTTGCAGACCACTGCATAAACTGCTCCGTCATAGTCAAATCCCGTCTCTCGAATCAGAGCCACGGAGCCATTTTGATATTTAGGTTCCATGGAGTCCCCAGCCACCCAGGAAGCAAAATCGTGAGCTAGTTCCTCATTAAAGTAAACCGTATCAAAATTCTGGTCACCGTAGACCGATGCCCCGATTCCTGCTGACATGCGTTCATAGACATGATACTCGTAGAGACGCTCTGGCATGGTCGTCACTTTCTGAGCTTGTTCCTCTTGAGCTAGGTTGCGAGCATAGAGAACAACCTTTTCCTTCCCTTGGTTAGATAAGCTATTATAAAGACGGACAATCTCAATCTGGGTGAAATACCCTTTTGCCACTTTTAAAATCTTCTCTAGCTGAGCAACCTTCTCCTTGGATGGTTCCTTAATCCCGCGTTCCCAAGCGGAGTACGCCTGAAAACTAATCCCCAGTTGCTCTGCAATCTTTTTTTGTGTCAGTTTTAGCTCTTTTCTACGAGCCTTGAGTTTTTCTGGTTGGTACATGATTCATCTCCTAGTGTGATGCTTTAATGGACATTATCTCCCTTAGAAAGACTAATCGACGGTTGAACTTACACTTTCAAAATTCAACCAATTCGATTTAGTTTTATTATATAAAAAAAGTGAACAATTGTCCACTGAGAAAAACAAATTTTAACAGACATACCCGGAGATTCTAAACAAAAAACATCCAAGAAAACATTCTTGAATGTCCGGAAAGATTGATGACTCCATTAACCTTGTCAGTAGACTAGAAATGATGATATTATGGCCTCGTTATCTCAAATACTGCTGTATGAATCCACTCATTATGAATTTGTAAATCATTTTCTATCATTCTACTAAAGGTGAAGCCATTTTTTAAAAGCACCCTCTGAGAGGCTAGATTACTCGTTGCCGTTCCTGCAATGACTCTATTGAGACCATAAGTCGTGAAAGCTTTTTCTAAAACGAGCTTAACCGCTTCGCTGGCATAACCTAAATTGCTAACATTTTCCCCAATTCTGTACCCGAGCTCTACTGTTTTTCGATCATTCTCTAAGACACTTAAATTGATTCTGCCGACCATAACACCTTGCGAATCTCTAATAAGATGCATGTAGACATCACGATTCGTTTGTTCCGTCAACAAGTCCCTTGTAATTTCTTTAAAACCTTCTAAATCAAAATAGTTAGCTGGTCTAGGAGGTAGATTTCGTTCAAAATACTCTCGATTTTCTTTTTCAAAAGAATAGACATCTAGACTATTTTCTTCAGACAACAGCTCTAAACTAATCATTGTAAATCATCTCCCGTCATTATCTGCATTCAACATTCTTCTCATGTTTACACAAAGTGAAATTTAAAGAATTTAAAGAAATCCTTTTGTTTTCTATATAGTTTCTATATTATAACACAAAATACTATGGATAAGCATAATATTCAAGGCGCCACACTAGCAAAACTAGCTGGAGTTTCGCTTGAAGAAATTTCTGAAGCGCTAACCCATAGTGATAAAGAAATTACAAAAACTTACGTTAATACCAAAGATAAAGTCAATCAGACTGTAGGTGATATTGCATTTCGTAGTTTAAAAAATTGATGGGGTGAATATGGGGTGAACTTTGATTTTTTGAAACAAAAAAGACATCCAAGAGTAAATTCTTGAATGTCTGTAAACGTTGATATAATCGTATTGATTAACGTTTTGAGAATTGTGATGCTTTACGAGCTTTCTTAAGACCTGACTTGGAAAGCATGAGTTTCAGTTGGACTAAAAACAGCGCAATATCAAGGCTTTTCAGAACTAAAACTACTTATTCATTTCATTAAATTTGAATCAATATTTTTTAAATAGGGTAATAGTTCAGTTCTGTATGCTGATAACATACAAAAGGAACACTTCAGTCTTTGAAGCGTTCCTTTTGTATTCTTGCAAAAAAATTATATCGTTAAAATTTAAACTCTAGAAAATGACTTATCTTTTTTTCAAATCTGTCGCTACCTATGCCATGTTTAAAACCGTAAGTCTCATACATAGAATTTTTCATTACATATTGAATAGATTTCATAACACTTTTTTTATCATTTGATAATGTGAGATATAGTTGTTGCAACTCTTCTAACGAATTCCCTTCTAACATTGCCATCCACATTCTTAATATACTTACAACAACATCCGATAATTGAATAAAAACATCATTATCAGACTTTACAAATTTGTAATTCGCTTTTTTCCCAGAAAATTCTACAGGAGATTCTTCTAGTTTTTCTTGAATAGTATATTCTTCATCAAATATGTGCTCTGAATTGTAGTAACTAACTATGGAATTTGCATACACAGAATAGTAATTTTCAATCATAACACCAGCCTTATTCGATGTTGGCAATATTAAATCTTCTTTTTTATGAGCTTTAAGTGACTGCCTTATGTATTCCATATTAAAATCCACAACAGTTGGATTAAATCTCTCAATCCAACTTAACAATTCATTAATAAATTGCTCCTGATTGGTAACATTAGGGTATTCAAAATACTTCATGAAATTTACAAACCAATCTTTATCTTTTTTTATATAATAATACAGTGAATTTTTTAAGTCTCTACTAAAATATAACCCTCCAATAGCCGATTCTGGCAACGTATCAATTATATCAACTATACTAAAATAAAAATTATCTAAATATGTGTAATGTATCCAACAGTTATTTTTTTCCAACCACTCAACAAAGATTTTAAACTTCGGTTTAGAAAGTAATTCTATGAAATTTTTAGACTTTTGCTGAATATGCTTAAATTTTATCTCTCTCATATTGGACTGCAATTTTAAATTATCAACCAGTTCATCTGTAATGCTTTGCTGTAAGATTTTTCCTTTTTCAAAAGCTAGACCACCCAAAATAAAATATGCATGTTCGTCAAAATTAAAGCCTTCTTCTGTCAACTTAAAAACTCTAGCATTATTGGTTTCATCATAGTATAAGACATACTCTTTATCCATATTTGGAATATTATGCAAACTAGCAATATCCTCTATCATTCCTGTATAATCCATTCCACTTACCTCAGAATTCTAAAATTTCCATTCTTCTTGTATTTCTAAAAATGCAGCCCTCAGCTCCGCTATTGCTTTGTACCTCAAATTATGATTAGAATTCAAGCCTTTTTCCATAAATTCTTTTAGTTTTGGAAAATCAAATTTATTCATATTTTTATATCTTCCAGTTAAAACAAAATAAATTAATTTCGAGAGTGCGTAATATTCGTATTGCTTGTTGTAATTTTTAAACCCTTCTGTACTTAAACTAGATACATCATTAAAATATCCACGAACTTCTGTTTCTAATGATGTCAGCTGGCTATCAACTGTTTTAACTAATCCAAAGTCAGCAATTTTTACGACAACCTCATCTTGATATTTTTTGAGTAAAACATTTTTGGGACTAATATCTCTATGCAAAACCCCAATTCTGTCAAACACTTCAAAAGCCCTAATTATTTGTAAACAGAGCTTTCTACGTATCATAAAATTGAGCTTCTGATTATTCTTCAAAATAAAATCATATAATGAAAAATCTGCGAACTCCATGAAGTATTCATTTTTATTTTTATCTAAACGATAAACTTCTAATACATAAGGAGAATTTATGGATTTCATAACTTCATACTCTTTATAAAATCTCTCCAACTCTTTAGCATCTAAATCAGTCCTAGCTCTTTTCACAACAAAATATTTATCATAGAAATCATCAAAGTATTTAAAAACCTGAGCATACGACCCTTCACCAATAGGGAACAATTTAAAACCAGATTCAACTCCACCACTTTTTTTATTAATAGTATCTCCAATAAAAAATATAGGTAGTTCGTATTTAATTTCATTTTGCTCCATATCTGTAGGAATAGAACTTCCATTATACTCCATAAGGAATTGATTACATTTTTGAAATATTTCACCATATTCTTTATCAACTGTAAAACCAATATTCTTTAATTCCGAAATCTTTGATAACCTATCCACAATGTTGATACAAGCCAGCAATTTCCTACTTGAATCCGCCAAATAGTAAAAATTTTCCTGCTTCATTCTAGAGTTCATTTCACGCAAAAGTAGATTTACATGGTAATGAATACTTGATAATAGCAAAGAAAGACGTTCTCCAAAATCTTCTTGATATAGATACTGATTGTCTGATTGAAATCCATTTGAAAATGTCTCAATAAAATCAACTTCTATTGATTTTATTTTATTAGATAACTCTGCAGTCATATTTCCATCAATTATGCTCATGATACACCATTTCCTTACTACATGTTACTAAAACCAAGCACCTTAATATTGCTTACATAAGGTGATGGTTCTTTGTCATAAACCTATTATAATATTTTTCTTTTTTATATTCTACTTATCCATATCTCTCAGCGCATACTCGAATGCTTGAATGACAAAGCTTGAAAAAGTTACACCCTTGTCTTGTATTGCTTTCTCAATTTCTTCAATCAGTAGAATTAAAGCTAATAAAAAACTAGCTCTCAAAGAAAGTAAAAAGTTTGAAGAATTAGCATTAAATGAGGAGTAACTTAAACAATGGCTACAAGCATTTGATGAAGATCTAAAAAATGATCGAATGGAATTAAAAGATTATGCTTTGTTCTATACGACATTCTTTTTATCATATAGAAAATCAGAAACCTATGCTCTCCAATGGAAACATATCAATTATAAAAAAAAATGAAATTCTCATTGAACAAACATTAGACAAATTCGGGAATCTGAAATCAACCAAAGGAAATAAAAAAACTCTATTTAAAGCTCCTAAAGAACTAATAAATATCCTGACCGATTGGAAAATAGAACAAAAAAGCAACTAAAGCTGTTTGGAATCAGACAGAATGAAAAGCAATTCGTTTTCACATACAATAATAGAAAAAACGGTATTAACGTTCCACTTCATATTGATTACCTTAATCATCGAATGAATACTATTCGAAGAAGACATCCGGAACTTCCTCCAGCATCTCCTCACAAATTAAAACACACTGGAGCAACTTTGGCAAGACGGGCTGGAACATCATTAAATGCTATTTCAGAAGCACTTACTCATAGTGACATCTAAATAACGAAGACTTATGTCAATACTACAGAAACAGTAAATCAAACAGCAGGAGAAATAGCCTTTAGAAGTCTCAAAAAGCAATAGGGTGAATATGGGGTGAATTTTGGGGTGAACTTTAGATTTTTGAAACAAAAAAGACATCCAAGAGAAAATTCTTGAATGTCTGTAAACGTTGATATAATCGTATTGATTAACGTTTTGAGGCAACTGACTCTGTCAGTTTGCAGCCACATTTGTAAGCGACTAAAGCCGCAACAACTGTGTCAATTGCACCAATTTAGTATGGAAGCATAAAAAAGAACACCCCAAAAGGTGCTCTTTGTAAGTATAGTAATTCTTTCGAATTAACGTTTACTAAATTGTGATGCTTTACGAGCTTTCTTAAGACCTGGTTTGGAAAGTATAGGTTTCAGTTAGACTAAAAATAGCGTAATATCAAGGCTTTTCAGAACGAAATCTACTGATTAATTTCATAAAATTTGAATCAATATTTTTTAAATAGGGGAATAGTTTAGTTCTGTAAAAATTAACTTCTACACCTACAAAGCTTATTTTTACTGACTTTATAACTATTTATTAAAAAAAGGTAGAGAAAAAGGTAGAGAAAAAGGTAGAGATTCGTACAGTATCTAGATTTTCCAAAAATTCTTTATCATCCAATAATATTAACGAAACTATCCAAACCAAGTCCGATGCATTGCTTCAAGAAATTCTTTATTTATTGGGAATCCAGAGCTTGCACCAATTACAGAATCAATACCACAATATGGGCATAAAGCGGTTCCTCTGTAGTCTATTTTTGTGTCTTCCACTATCCAATCATCAATTTCAAGTGGAGAAAAAATTTGCTTACAATAAAAACAACCACAAATTTTATCCTTTTCTAACTCAGGCTTATTATTACTACAATATGCATGAGCCAAGCAGTAATCCTGTTTAGTCAAAATCTTTTCCCTCTCTCTTTTCTATGATTTAGTCGGAACAATTGTGAGGTCGCTGTGGTCGTTTAAAAAACTATACATTGGTACTCCAAAACCATCTTCCGATATATTCTCACATAGAGTTTTTACAAAGAATTCAATCCATTCACTAGAAGGTTCTACAGCATCATCAGTCTGAGGAGTGAACCACATTTGAGGAATAAGTTCCATTGTGTCTAAATCAAATGCAATCCCAATCATCATATCATAGAAATCAAAGGAAGCACAAAAAGCACGCATATTATCGCTAACTTTATCAATTCCTAATTCAGGAGGTATTTCCGTCATCGTAATCATCATATGACCAGTTATTTCTCCATTTTCCTCTTCAAACTTTTCAAGCATCCCTCGATCACGGAGGGTATTTTCCACTTTTAAGAACATTTCTTTATCAGCTAACATTATATTATCTCCAGCAATTTGAACTAGCTTTATTATACCATTTATTAACATTGTGCTTTCTTAAAAATGAAATGTTTTACTAAAATTATTGTTTAAAATGATTTTAGAATTGCATAGTATCAACATTCAATGGTTTTCAGCTACTCTTTCATTTCAATAAATTTGAATAGTTTTGATTGAAAGTGGGAAGCCTCTATGCTTTTTCTGTTTTAACATAATATGTTGTAGCTATTTCTAAACTAAATATAATACTCTTACTTCACATTACCGACAAGCTTTACACCATGATTGATTTCTAATTGTCCCATCTCCCATGTTTCTATAACCAAATGCACTTAAAGGTTTTTCCTCCCCACAGTTTGGACAAATTCTTGTAGGTTCACTACCATTATAACCACTTGATTGAATTATTGGTGTTTCGTTGTTATAAGTCATAAGTAATCTCCTCTTTTTATTTAGTTTAACCAACTATAATCTATCTGATATAGACCCATGATAGCCTTTAACTTCTTATTTTTAGCAACTGATAAATTAAATTCCGGACATTCTATTGATAAAACCTCATCCATCATTTTATCATTTTTACTAAACTCTGAGGCATCTTTCGGACTATATATATTATTCAACACTTGATACACGCCTATTACTTTAGGTGTATGCTTTAAAATTGAAGGTCGTTCACCGTAAGTATGATACCATTCTGAAATCATAACTGCCCATAATGTCATAAACAGTTTAAACGTTTCTTCTTGTATATTAGCTGGATACTTTTTGACTATGCTATTTAGTTGGATACGCACATAAGCTATTGTGCCCCCAGAATAATCAGGTGAAGCATTATGTTGTAAACCATTATCCTTAACCATATCTGATAAAGTCATAAAATCATTCCAAATAACTTCGTATCCCACAACATCTTTTAAGTATATAAGATCTAAAAAATAATCTTCATCTTTAGGCGAATGCCCTAAATTCATTTTTTGTTTATTTGGAAAATAAGTCACCCTATAATCATCAAAACTGCCTCGGTTAAATTGAATAATTGAACCATCTTTAAATTCATATATGTTTCGGGCATTCTGAATGTTAGGAATGTTATAACTGGGTTCTAAAAAAGTCTTCATAAAATATTGTTTCTTCATCACTTGTTACTGTATATAATAAAATTTAATTAATAATTTGAGATAGTCCTGTCCAAAGCATTCCTCGACCAGAGTAATTCCAATATCGGATATCCTGTTCTATAAATAACCATTTTAAAGTCAGAGCAATTAAGTCTGCAGGAAAACCCTGTCTAAATGAAAAGCATTTAAAATCCGATGCCTGGTAGTTCTTTCTACAAAGATAAATTTCTTCAATCATTTTCATTAACTGGAAAAATTGCTGAGGGGATTCACTTTTTTTCATCAATAAATCATTTACAATTTCGTCATGTTTAGGAAAATTTCTTTTCCGTTTCCCTTCATCGGAAAAGTTAGTATTTTCGACACAAACTAAAAAATCAAAACCGTTATGTAAATTTGCCGGTCGTCTTAGAAAGATACGACGACCATCTAATAATTTTTCCACATAATATGTATATCTAGAAGCATAATCGTCCTTGCCAATTCCTGGAACTTCTTTAGACAACTCTTCTACCAGACGCATTCGTACTTCATTTCTCGTACCAACATTTGAAAATGATTTAGTTATTTTATATTCTGCCATTTCTACTCTACCTCAGTGACACTATAAAGTTTAGAAAAATAAATATAAAATCTTCCGCAAACTCTATATTAATTACTTTCAATTCTCACAAAAAGTCTATTCCTAGTGCATTTAATGGAATTTCATTAAAGAAATACGAACATCCCATCATACAAATATATTCTTTGGTATCTTTATATTCATCTTTTTCAAACCAATCATTAAAAATATAGATAAATTGGACTTTATAACCTAATGGTGAAAATAGTTTTTCATACTCCATTTTTTTAAAATGACATCCTGGTAATTTTTCATCTACAGAGCCACTCGAAGTCTGAAATTTTTTTTCAATAATATAAGCAGTCTGATTAAGTTCATTAATAAAACACTCATCTGGTTGCCATCTTTTTGAATTATACTGTTTATATTCAATATTATGAGGTGTAAGAAATTTTGTATATAATTTGTTCTTCCCTACACTCCAGCCTATTTTTCTATCTTTGTAATAGACTTCATTATCTATAATTTCGAATCCTTTTCTCTCTAATGTAGAATCAAGAGAGGTAGTTTGTTCGAACTTCAATCCATTGACATTAGTATTAGCTCCACCACCATAAACATTTGGCATTCTAGTTGACATAATCACTGTTTTCCTTCCTTATTATTAATACTTCCCCACAATTTTCCTAATTTCATAGACAAATTCCTTTTTGAAATAAAAAGCATGATTTTTGTTCGAAACCTCCCTACCATATACATTTGAATAAATTGGATGATATGGTTTAGAATCTTTACTTCTTATTTGCATGAATTTCCCGTTTGAAGTATGGATGAATCCATCTTCACTGGTTTCAATATGATGGTTCAACAACTGGCAAATTGTATCATAATCCTTGTGTAGTTGTTCCCTTAAACTAAAGAATCGTTCTTCGTTCAAATCAACATGGATGCTCTCTAAAAACGACCATTCTGCCGGTACCCCAACTTTACAAACGGGAACATACAAAATATTATCAATTTTTTCAAATAGTGATGTTTCTTCAAACGGTTTATTCTGCAATAAATCATCGATCATGCTACTAACCTGAGTAATAAAAATCGTTTCTTTTGGATTGCTTGTTTCGTCACACTTATTAGTCTTCAATTCTCCATCCTCAAAATCTCTATTTGTGTTGGAAAGTTGCATCCCTAAAGCTAATTCTAAAAGTTGTCCGGTCTTGCCTTTATTAACTATGATAGTTTGCAATTCTTCGGCAGTAAATAAGTCTTTAAATTTAATATTGGCAATCTCATTCAACTTTCTTTCAGCTTCATGTAGTTTCATTTCAGAATTCCCCATTCTATCTTTATTTTTAAATCAACTCAATAAATTTCAAACAAAAATCAATTTGATCTATTATAGATCACTTTTCAGATATTTTCTATTCTTTTAATTATCTGATATAATAGAACCTGCTAATGTTCTATCAATAAAATTAAGAAGGAGGTCTATCACTTGCAACCTTTTGTAAAATGGGCGGGTGGAAAAAGACAACTAATTCCCGAATTAACAAAAATTATGCCCTCAAATTTCAATCAATATTTTGAACCTTTTATCGGTGGTGGAGCTCTACTCCTTGAATTAGAACATAAAAACTCAGTTATCAGCGATAATAATCACGTCTTAATTGGGACATATAACGATATAAAACACAACCTCGATAAATTATTTCCATTACTGGATAAACTCCAAAATGAGCACAATTCGTGTGGCGATAAAGAAAAAGCCAAAGAATTCTACTATCAACAACGAGATAATTTCAACCAAATTATTTTTGATGATAATGAATCCTTAAATAGAAGTGCCCTTTTCTTGTATCTCAATAAAGCGTGTTTCAATGGTCTATACAGAGTTAATTCTAAAGGTCTTTTCAATGTCCCATCTAACCAAAAAACTACTATCAACATTTATGAACGAGATAATTTAGTACAAATTTCTCAATTTCTGCAAACGGTAGATATTTACAATCAAGATTTCGAAGAAACAGCTGTTAAAGCAAAAAAAGGAGACCTCGTTTTCTTCGATTCTCCTTATGCTCCACTAAATCCTACTTCTTTTGATTCTTACACTAAAGAAGGTTTCAGCACGGAAGAACACATTCGTTTAGCAAACCTTTTTAAAAAATTAACAAAAAATGGGGTTTACTGTATTCTCACCAATCATAATACAGAGTTCATCAGAGATTTATACAAAGATTTTCATCTCAAAGAAGTCAATGTTAAACGTATGATCAATAGTGATGCTAAAAATAGAGTTGGGGAAGAAGTCATAATTACAAATTATGAACTTGAGGTTTAACAATGAAAAAAGTATTTCCCAAAAACTTTACCCCTTATTTTGAAAATGATTCTACTGTTCTTGTTAATGGAGACTCATTTGAAATATTAAAAAAAATAAAACCTAAATCTGTTAACTGCATCTTTGCTGATCCACCATATTTTCTATCAAATGATGGCTTTACAAATTCTGGTGGAAAACAAGTCAGTGTAAATAAAGGGGATTGGGATAAGAGCTTAACTACTACTGAAAAACACAAATTCAACAGAAACTGGATAAAAAAATGTAAACGAGTATTAACTGATGATGGTACTATTTGGATTAGTGGTACCCTTCACAACATATACTCCATCGGCATGGCTTTAGAGCAAGAAGGCTTTAAAATCATCAACAATATTACTTGGCAGAAGCTCAATCCACCGCCGAATCTAGCAAGAAGAACTTTCACTCATAGTACCGAGACAGTATTGTGGGCTAAAAAAGATATTAAAAATAATAAATATTTTTTCAACTATGATCTAATGCGAGAAATCAATAACGGTAAACAAATGAAAGATGTTTGGGCTGGACCACTTACCTCACCAAAAGAAAAAAAGCTCGGAAAACACCCTACACAAAAACCTTTGTATCTTTTGGAAAGAATACTTTTAGCTTCTACAAAAGAAAATGCACTTATATTAGACCCCTTTATGGGGAGTGGGACTACTGCAGTCGCTTGTAAAAAACTTAATCGTAATTTTATTGGTATAGAAAAAGAATCTGAATTTGTAGAATTAGCAAAGAATAGAATAATAAGCACTAACACAGAATTTAACTTATTTTAGAAGAGTCTGGGACAAAAGTCCAACCTCAAATATAAAAAGCGAACAAAACTAGTTTTCTGGTAATCAGAATTCTGCTTTGTTCGCTTTTCGCATTTAATTATAGATTTGAAGGGCTTAATAATTAAGATTTCTAAAAATTGAAATCTTTTTGTCCCAGACTCTTTTTTAAGTAAACTACTTTCAGAACCCTTGTTTTTTAGTGTCCTGCTAATCATCGAACTCCCACAATCTTTGCAATAAAGCATTCCTGACAGAAGATATAGTTTCTCTTTGGATCTCTTTACATCTCGAAGAAACTTTTTATTTGCAAGAGCAAATACGCTCTTCGACACAATCCCCTCATGGGCATCTTCTGTGATAATCCAATCTTCTTTTGAAACTTTGACTTCCTTTTTCGATTTGTAGTTGAGTTTCGCAGTTTTTCCCTGTTCCAATACCCCTGTATATACTTTGTTTTGGATAACACTGTTAACCGTCTTACTATCCCACTTGGAATTTTTCACGACAAAACCGGTGGAAAAATTTTTCCCACTGTTTTCTTTGTGCCTTGATGGAGTTGCCAAGCCAATACTGTTTAGGAAATCTGCGATTGCTTTTGAAGAATATCCGTCAATTTTCATCTGAAAGATTCGCTCGACAATATGAGATACCTCAGTATCCACCACCAATCTATGTTTGTCTCGAACATCTTTCCTGTAACCAAATGGAGCGAATGCACCGATGAACTATCCATTCTTCCTTTTTACTTCTTTAGAAGATTTCACTTTCATAAAAATATCTCTACAATAACTGTCGTTGATAAAATTTCTAATCGGAAGTATAAGGTGAGTGTCTCTTACATCAGCATTTTCGCTGTCATAATTGTCATTCACGGATAAAAAGCGAATGTTTTTCTCAGGAAAAACTTTTTGAAGATACTTACCGGACTCGATATAATCTCTACCGAACCTGGATAAATCCTTCACGATAATCATGGAAAAAAGACCATCTTCCAAATCACGGATCATCTTTTTGAAATCAGGGGGATTAAAATTTTCTTCGCTGTATCCATCATCTATATACTCATAGCAAACATCTATCTCTTTCGCCTCAGCAAATGACTTAATGATCTGTCTTTGATTGGAAATTAAATAGCAAATATCACAAAGAAAAACCTGAAGACGAAGCTTTTGCCGGTGAATATTCAGCTCAGATTGCTATGCACAAAAAAGCCGTGGAAGAAATCAAAAAGCATTATTCCACTCCTCCAAAATCCAAGGATATTCTTACAAAATTAGATGCTATCCAAGAAAAAAGAATACCCTTATGGAAGAGTATTCTTCTACTAAAATCGATATGGACTATCTATTCAGGATACGAAAAAATTATGAGACTTATGTTGGAAAAGAGATGGAGAGGTGATTCTCTCCTTGTCATACTCTGATATTATAGAACGACTTACTCACCAATCATAGATAATATATCTTTAAACCCAGAAGAAAGCATTTCACTGTAATTTAATCCCTTTCTATCTCTTAACTCTGCCATAAAATTTTGTATGTCCAGTTGAATTCGTCTAACCACTTGAAGTTCTTCAATATAGTTTTTAGTGTTACTAAGATCGATTCCATTGGTTAATTTTTTTATTTTTTCTTCTTCACACTGCCAATATTTAATATATTCATCTTGTCCATCAATAGTGTAGATTTTAGCTGCACAACCATAATCAGCACGTCCCAGAACGTCTAAATCTTTGTCACTGATGATTGTATATAATAATTTGTTGATATATTGTCTATCTTTCATTACCTCAACAACCTCATACATACAGTTTCTTGATTTTAGATAATTATCGCTAATTATAGAAATTACAAAATCATGTTCACTAATTGTATTCATAAATTTTGAAAAACTTTCTTTATACTGGACATCTCTAATATCTCTAGAAATATTAATATTCTTAGTACAACTATTCAATCCTTTCTCTATGCTATCTGCAATGAAAGTATCCTTATGACTGTATGATAAAAAGACAGTTTTAACTTCTATAGGAACTGGTTTTTGATTTTCATCCATTACATATCCCACACCATCAACTTCGATTATATTTGAAGATGACTTAACTACAATATACTCCAATTTATTTTCGGGTTCATATAGTAATGTTCCAAAGTTTAGTTCAACAGGAGAACTTAGAAGGCTTTGAATCTTCACCTCCTTCTCCGTAATATTGAATGCTGATTTCTTTACATGCAAATCATACCCGTCATCATGAACGCCGAAGAGCAAAATTCCACCATTCCCATTAGCATATGCTGATATATAAGAAGCTATTGCCTGAACTTCTCTAATTGGATGTATATATGAAATCCCTTCTCGACTATTTGATTGTATTTTTGCAATTATGATATCTTCAATACCCATGTTTTCTACCCCCATAATAAACTCACACTATCCTATAGAGAGGAATTTTCGAAATACCTGTCGTCTTTATAATTTCACCCAAAGTAATTTTTCTTGGATTTGATACTCCATCATCTATCCAAAGCTCAAATTCTGTACTATCTAAAGCTTCCGTTTCTGCATCTTCATAAAAAATTATTTTATCACCATCGGAAGGACGTATTACAATTATAATGTCCTCCTCTCCTTTAACAGCAGGAAAAACAGTTTTTGAGTATTGTTTTTCTTTCCACTCGTCAACAGTATTTTCAATAGTGTATTCTTTGATATTCTTCAGTTTTTTATGAACATTTCCAATACTTCTTTCTATTAAATGATTTACACGCTCTGCTGCATATTGTGAGTTAGATGAAATATGATTTAATAATTCTTTTGCATCTTCATTCAAGATAATATCACCGTTCTCGTGAAGCTTCAATAGTTTCCCGGCTTCATTAATTAGAATTCCCAGTTGATCTATGCATATATTATTGTCGCCCATTGCTCTTTCCACAGCAGAAGCTAATTCCAATCTGCGAATAGTTTCTTCTCGACTTGACAACAAATGTTTATTGTCATATATATCTTTAAACCATTCTTTTGCATTATCAGTGTTAATTAAGAACCAATCGGTAAGCTGATTAAAGATGCCTTGAATTTCCGGTGTTCTTTTTTCACCGGAGGTTTCTTTATGTTGTAAATCTTTAACTATTATATATATCTTTTTTGCTACATCTGAACTACTTAATTTTCTAAGTGAGTTGCTTGTCGGAATGGCTACTTGTTTGCTCAAAAGAGTGCACCTTATATCTTCACCTAACTTTTTTAATATATTTTTTAATGTCTCATCAATATTATCATCAATAAATATATCATTAATTCCAACAAATTCCTCATTTTGATTAGGAACTAAAGCCTTGCTATTGAAAGAATTTACATCCTTGTTTACATTTTGAAACCATATATCATACAATCTATTGAGCCAGTCATAACAATCACAATTATTCTTAATATATTGCATATATAGCCCTTTTATCGTTTTTACATTGAGCAAGATATCCCAAACATCATCAATACTGATTCTATTTTGTGTGGATATTTCTGCCCAATTCATATTCTCTATTTTTATTGGAATAGGTTTATCCAATTGAATTTCATTGATTAAATCCCAAAAAAGATCCATTAATTCTTTTTTATCTATATAAGGAATCCATGTTTCACACCGATTTTTACCATTTTGCAATGAAAAAAGCGAGCTTTTCTCTTTTTCAGAAAAAGGTATTATATTTTTGTAAGAGTATATATTAACAATATCCTTTTTTAATCTATTCTGTAATTCAGAACCATTATGAGCAACTTTACAAAGATTATAAAGTTTTTTCAATTCTTTTTTTGAAGACATATAATCCATTACTTTAGAATATAATTTAATAGCAACCTCAAAAATCTTGCTATTAACTTCACTTCCCTCTTGAATTCCATTTCTTTCTTGTAAAACTTTAAAATAGGGCGAGTTTACAGCAACGGGGAATGAAAAGTTTTCTGTTCCAATGAGAGGAAAACTACAAAAAATCTTCGGTGTACCCTCCATAGGTTCAACAAATTTTGATTCTCTGTTATCATGTAACTTGAATGCTATTGTTGTTGAAAAATTTGGGTCGAAACATGACATAACAAGAGTTTCTTCCCTACTCTTATCATTCAAGTTTTCCTTTTCACAAATCAGCACCGAAATATTTTCCCCATACTGTGATTCGATTACTTTTTTTTTTCTATATACATACTCATTGCAATGTACTTCTTTTAGTTTATTAGTGAATAAAAATACATACGGGATGTTCATATCTAAGTCACTTATCCCTTCTTGAATATTTTTATGAACATCCGGTGAACTATATTTAAGATCATAACTGAAAGAAGTGCTTGCACAATTTTCATCCACTGTTTTTGTATTTACATCAATAGACAAAAGGTTATCCAAGTTAGAAATAGCTTGTTCTGTACTATTCTTTATTGCTTCTCTGGTTTCTCCGCTCCGATCAAGGATAAAATTTATTTTTTTACTTTCATCATTATCAATATTTCTTTGATAATATCCTTCAACATTTACAACACCAGAGATTAAATGTGTTGATATAAAACCAGTGCCAAATTTACCTACATTATTTCCATCATCACTTTTTGATGATATTTGAGTTATTAAATCAATGAGATTATCGTAAGTAAAGAATTTTCCATCATGAGAGAAACTCAAAAAGTTGTGTTCCTTATCGTATTTAACCCAAATTTTCACACCGGATTCTCTTGAAGAGTCAACAGCATTTTGTATTAACTCCCAAATCCACCGCCTCCTCATTTTAGCTTTCTCCTGGTTAGAAGCTCCTCGTAGCTCTTCTAATCTCGTCATTATAATATTAGTAGAGGCATCAATCATCTTTTTTCTCTCAATTTTACTTCTATCTTCAGATTCATTCTTACTCACACTAAAATTCACCTTATCTCTCCTCTTCAATACATAGTTTCAGGCTAACTAAAATCTTTTATCTTTAGACAACTTCCAATAGTGAAGACCAAGTGGTGTTAACCTACATGATTTACTTTTCATTGCAGCAAAGTACATGTGTTCCTCACCAACAGGTTCAATCAATCCAACACTTTCATAAAGCTGAAGTTCCTTGAATTTATTAACATTTTCTTCAACCGCATAAGGCTCTTTCAGCTCATGTGAGTATCCCGGATCATTGGTAAATTCAAAAGAAGGATTCAAAGAAAACTCACTATCAGGGTATTCAAAATAATGACTTAGTTTTCTGAGAGTCGAAATTGGCACTTTAGGTTTGATTGTTCTTAGAGGTGAAAACCGAGAAATATTAGTTTTAAAGAGTGGTCTTTGTTCCCAAGCACCTAACGATTGGTCAACAAAGGAATATAAGCTTGCAGGAGTAATGTTTCCACCCACATCCGCTGCCCCTCCTTTTAATCCTTGTATCAGAAGTTCAGTAAATACACCATGACCAGTTATACCATCTTCAACAGCATATTCATCTCTATTACTTGCCGTCATAATAGTTACACCTTCACCCAAAATAGCTCCATGGTTCATGGTAGAACTTAATTCACCAAATTTTCCAGAAAAACAACAATCTAAAATAATCACTTTGTTTTTGCTTTTTGACTTATGAACAAATTCCAATATATCTGCCATTGATACCCCGGAGCCTTTTCCGTTATAATCAGGAGTAATAATTCTTCCCGTCAATTCATCTGAACCATGTCCAGAAAAATAAAACAGAGCTATATCAGAATCACCCTTACAAAAAAGAGACTCTAACATTCCTAAAAGTTCATCTCTCGTAGCAACATTAGGCATTAGTTTTACATCAAAGTTTGGTGAACCGTCTCCATTCGTTTTCAACAAATTTGCAATTTCTTCAGCATCATTTACACATCCACCTAATGGGCAAGTCGGATATTCATCTATTCCAACAACCAATGCTTTTCTTGTCATTCTCTTCTCCTCCCTTACAACTTATCAATCCAACTTGAAATATTAGACCAAGTCCAGTCCACCAGTTTTATATATCCGCATTCATCAGGTATAGAAATTCCCGAATGATCATTATTACCGTAAATGCCAATAATAGGAATTCCTTCTTCCTTCGCACATTTCATTTCCCAAATTTGTCCATTCGCATTTTTCGTATTCTTAGTAATGATAGATATAACGCCATCACAGCCGTTTATGCGAATTCTACAATTAGTTTTCCATTTAGAGTCCCATGGTTCTTTCACCGACATATCAACAAATTCAAAAGGACTATTTTGGTTTCTTGCTTGCCCTTTTAATAAATCTCTTAGATTTTCATCCTCGATATCAAAACTGATAAAAATTCTCTTCATAAAAAACCTCCTAATCATTTTTATATTTTTTAGACAACTCATCAAACACCGTCTTTGACAGCAATTTATTGAATAACTCATTGTTTGTAAACTGCAAGAACAGCTCCATATTATCTTTCATAATCTCTTTCATAACTTCTCTCAGAACTTTGTCATATTCTATTTTTATATTTTCCGAATCCGAGCTCATAAAAGCATTTTTGAGTTTATCTTTCACATAAAGCATATCAGGTAAGTTTATCATTATCTCTTTTATCCTCAATCACAACAAGGTAATCTGAAATTTGCATTACAAATTCAGGTTTTCCTTGCTTGCTAGCTCCTTTTAATGCTTTAGCAATTTCTGGATAAGAAGAGCCTTGCTCATCATACCGGACACCAAATTTTTCTATTTCTCTTCTGACGTATTGGTCAGTTGCCGTTGCTTCATTCGCTATGTTTTTTCACTTCCTTAAGTTTTTCATCTCCCATTATATCAAAGAAAGCAGCAAATTACTTGAAAATTCGCTACTTTCTTTGCACATTCATATAGTTAAACTTTCTTATTAACTGATTGTCACTTACTTCAAAGTAAAAATAATGATCTCGCCCATCCTTAGAATTCTCTTTATTAAGTTTGAAGTAGTTTTTCTGATTCATAGCCATAGTTCTGAGAATATCATCAACTAGAAAAGTAAGTGGTATGTCCATGGCTGAGTATTTTTGGAAATCTTCTTCAAATCGGATATAGTCTTCTGAGAAATAATCCATCTGCAATTTATTCTCATAGAGTTCTTTTCTACTCATAGGTAACCTCTTCTAGTAACTGTATGCTCAAGAAGTCTTCCACTTGAATCAATCGGTATCCTTCATATGTTTTGATAGATACTTCTTTTGCTGAAATTTCTCTAACTTCGCCAATCAGAATTACTTTTTGAGTTTTTTGTTTGACTATAAAGCGCCCCTTTAAATTCCCAACATAGAGCTGAGAAAGTAACAATAGTTTTTCTGTTCTGTTCAAGTCACTGGTTATATCGACACGATATTTTTCTTCTCCCAGTGACGTGGTATGTTCAGATAAAAAGAAGCCCATCCACTTTTGCATACCTGAGTCCTGATACTCTCGGGCTGACTGATAAGGCAAGTAAGAACGATCTATCATTTTAAACCATCTAGTCCACCAGCAGAATGACCTCCGATTAGTTTACTTCTAAAGATGCTTCTTGATACTGAATCAAGGGCATTGGCTTTTAAGAGTGAAGTGAACCCAAACTGATCTCGTATGCTGTCAATCGCTGATTGGAGCCTTTCTTCTTTTTCTATTTTTTCAACATCATCAAATAAAGAAATGAGTCCAAACGATTCATCCACCAAACCCGAATAGTTAACGGCAATATTCCTTACAGCACCCGAACTGTATTTCTGATGAAATAACTGTAAAACTACATTAGTTAGAGCATCCGTCTGATTCGTTGGTTCGATCTTTTTTTGTGTGTTGATTGATTTTTTATTTTCCTGTTTGGAATAGCCTACATGAATAGAGACAACAGTCGTTTTCTTACCTGTTCGTCTAAGACGAATTGCAACTTGTTCTGCCATCTCTCTAAGGACAATCTCAATATCCCGTTGTTTGACATAATCTCTTGGTAAGACTTGGGAGTTACCTAGTCCAGTGCTCTTTGGTTTATATGGATTGTTAACATTACTTTCATCTACTCCATTTGCGTAAAACCAGAGACGTAGCCCTACTACTCCTAAAGACTTTTTAAGTAAATCGGGATTGCTATTAGCAAGTTCCTTGATAGAAAAGATTCCCAAGTCATTTAATCTCTTTTCCATACGATGACCAATTCCCCAAAAATCTGTCATGTTAGGAATTGCCCAAACCTTGCTTTCTACGTCTTCATAAGACCAATTAGCACGCATAGTGGGCATTTTTTTAGCTTCATTGTCTAGGGCTAGCTTAGCAAGCAAGGGATTACTATTTGACATACCAACAGTTGAGTAAATACCTGTCTTTCGCCAAATATCTTTTTGAATCTTAGCAGAAATCATATCCAACTTATCTTTTCGGGATATGGTCTGATTACTAACAAAGTAGTTAAGAGAAGTTGTTAGGTCAATAAAGCCCTCATCAATTGAATAAGGGTATATTTCATTAGGGCTACCGTAGTCTTGGAAAACTCGTTGTATTTCCATATTAACCTCAATGTATTTGTCCATTCGAGGTGGAACGATAAAGGTGGCCTTCGCCCATTCCTCAATATAGCCTACAAAGTCTGGATCCGTTGGAAGTCCCTGCTTTTTTGCGTTATAGTAAGAGAATTTTCTGGTTTTGACGTCAAAGGGTAAATCATAAGCCCGACCAACATTCTTTTTTCCAAATACTTTCTTAAACATAGGTGATGATGCCAATATCAATCCAGCAGAATTATCCGCTCGACTCATCACACAGAGGGAGGTTTTAAGAGGATGAAGTCCTCGCTCCACACATTCAACACTAGCATAGAAGGACTTCATATCAATAAAGGCAATATCACTGACAGGCTCTTTTGAATAGTCAATGATTCCCATAGGCTAGTCCTCCAAAGGCATAAAGTTTCCGACAATTTTTCCGACAATCCGAGGATCATCGTCATAAGGAGCAAATTTGTCTTTGTATTTTTTATTGATGGAAACGAGGCGCAAACCGTCTTTTTCCAAGTAGACACGCTTGATATAGGTCCGCTCATTCCAAACAACTGCATAAACTGCCCCATTATAATCAAAGCCTGTCTCACGGATCAGAGCAACGGAACCATTCGGATATTTGGGTTCCATAGAATCCCCTGATACCCAAGAGGCGAAATCATGTCCCAGCTCCTCATCATAGTAGACCGTATCGTATTCTTTTTCTCCATAAATAGTGGCTCCAAGACCAGCAGACATTTCTTCATAGACCCGATATTCATAACGTGGTTCAGAAATAGAGACTACCTTCTTATTCTGCTCTTCTGTAACTAAATCACGAGCATAAGACACAACCTGTTCTTTTCCATTTGGTGAGAGGATATTATAAAGTCTGACAATCTCTATCTCCGTGAAATAACCTTTTGGAACGTTCAAAAGTTTCTCTAATAATGCCACTTTCTCAGTAGAAGGTTCTTTGACTCCACGTTCCCAAGCAGAATAGGCTTGATAGCTAATTCCTAGCTTATCTGAAATATCTTTTTGTGTTAGTTTTAGCTCTTTCCTACGAGCTTTTAATTTTTCTGGTTGATACATGGTTCACCTCACATGATTAATAATTCTAAATTTGCCTTTCTTCTTGCTTCTGTCTCTGATAGTTTGTTGCTATCCCACACATAGGCTAAAGATTTTCCCTTATTGTAAACAAGCCACACCTTGAATTTTTTTACTGCTCTAATCTCGTCCCACCTTGTCTGATCAAGCAATTCTGGTAGTTCTTGACTCGTCACAAAATTGGTTTGTTTCAATCTCTTTTTTAGCCGTACTATAAGCGAGGGTTGGTATTGATTGAACTCTTCAATTAATATTTCTTTCAGTTGATGAAAGCAATGGTGAAGGGAGGCGTTTTGACCGTCAAGGTATTCATCTACTGCCTGTTTGATGGCTGATTCAGTATCCACACGATAAACTCTCAACAAGTCAATCAGTCGGAAATAAAGTGCCTGCTTTGAAACTTCTAGATCCTCTTTGACCTTTTGAAAAGATTCACAAGCGTAGTAAATCTTGGATAGTAACACTATATCAGGCATGAGTACAATAGCTGAAAATACATTGGCTTCTCGCTCTAGAATCGATTCCTGATTATCCACCGACTCTGTAAAATAGGAACCATCGTGTTTCAAGATAAAGTGGCCTAATTCATGACACAAGGTAAAGTGACGCTTAGTCACAGGATTGTCTTGCTCATAGGAAAAACTTGTTCCGAGTTTATCAATAACTGTCAAACCTTCAATTTTATGATTTGAAAAGTGGTGACTTATGACTTGAATGTTATTCTCATGAATACAATAGTCAAAATAATAGTAAAAGTGATAGTTCAGGGTTGAAATTTCTTCCTCTTTCATATAGGGATAAAGGACTTGTTTTGTGATTTCACTTACTCTTGAATACAATTCATCCAACGAATAACACCTCCTTTAAGTCACAACGCACTGAACTAAACCAAATTAGTTTAGTTTATTATATAAAAAAAGTAGACGATTGTCCACTTTTTTATATTATTTTATTTTATCGATTGTTTTCGAAAAAAATCTTTATCATCTTGTATTGTACCTGTAAGAGAGAAGAGAGAGAATATATATGAATAGTAACTTCTACCATAGCTTAAATACCAAATTGGTCCATAATTCTTTACATGTAATCCAATAAATTGAGCATCATAAAATTCTGAAGGGAAGTCCTCATCAAGAATATCAAGTTTTCTTCGGATATTTGTTATTAGGCTAATATTTCCTTCTTCTCCATCTTTTGGAGAAAAAAGTATAATAGATTTTTCCATTACATTCATTGATTTTATTGAATTTATTTCCCATGAGACACTTTCTGATTTCCCTGCTATACTTACTATAAGATTTGCTCTATCTAGTAATTTATTTATTTCCTTTTTCCATTTATCTTCACCTTTGAAATCATCTAAAACATATGTTTTAGAAAAACCATGGAATCGTTTACCTTGATAAGTTTCATGAGGGTTCCCAATTCCAACAACGAAACCTTGTCCGCCCCCCTCTAATATCCTTGTTAATAACTGTGGAAACTGAACCCTTGGAAGTAAAAAGTAACGAAGGAAGCTTCCTCCTAAATGTGAGGGACAATAAATATAAGTGTTATCTATAGAAAAAGAGCGGAGATAAAGAATCATTTTTTTATCTGAATTACTAATTGCTTCAAACGAATAGTCTTCATCATAAAATTCAAGTGCCAATTTAATAAAGTAGTCCTGAATTAGGGTTCCTAAAACCAACATAAAATAAGATGTCATCACTGAAATGAAACTATTTTCAAAAAATAAATTCCCGCTTGAAAACAGATTAAAAAATGCAATGTATATAAGAACAAAAGAAAGAATGCTACCTACATGTAACAAAATAGCTTGTCCTTGATATTTAAATCTTGTCCTATCAATTTTTAACGATGTTAGATTTTTATAAGTTTGTAACGAGTATATCTCAATATACTTATAAGAAATTGCAAAACAACTTATAAGTGCTGTATAAATAACTAATAAAATCGTGTTGAAAGCAATGAAATACCCTATACTAATAAGTAATACCCATAATATCGGTACTAGATAAACTGCTTTAAATTTCACGTGAAAAAGGAGTTTATCATCCTCATCAATATGCCATGCACGAATTTTATTAGGGTCAATTTCATCAATTTGTTTATAAAATTCTTCTTGTGCGGTAGGAGCAAAACGCGTAAAGAATTTTAAGAGTAGATATTTTATATAGTTTCTATCCATTGCTATACAAATTATGTGAGTAAACGTTAAAGCAACAAAGAAAACAATTATTTTCATGCCTATTCCTCTATATTGACAATTCGAAATTTCATTCTAGAAAGAAGTTTAATTTAGATCCTTTTGCTTTTCAATTTCGGATAAATCATCAAAGGTAATTAACCAGAAGGCGGTTGAAAGACCTATAATAAAAACAGTTTTATTAAATTTTCTTGCGATAACCTGATATAAATTTATCGCAAAAAAAGAAATTATACTTAAATATAGTACCATATTAGTCCCTCAAATCAATTAATAAGCTAAATTAATAAGAGCAAATTTAACTAGAAAGTTATTTAATGTCACTTACTTTAAAAGCTTTCTTCCGTTCTTCCATAAATTCAATCAACTCTTTTTTGAAGATTTCTTTTTCTTCATCAGTCAAGCCTTTGGAGTTCATACGGAAAAGCAATTCAATATTATCTAATTCATCTGATTTTTCTTCAGAATTGCCAACTAAATAATCTACTGACACATTTAAAATTTGTGCTAGTCTAATAAGATTCTCTTGGGTGGGATTTTTCTTTCCTCTCTCCCAGTCAGCATAGGAAGACTGACCAATTCCTAATCGTTTTGCTAATTCAACTTGAGTTAAGTGAGCTTGTTTTCTAAGTCCTTTTAAACGTTCTGCAAACGCCATAGTTATTCCTCTTCAAATTTTTTTAAAAAAAATTTCAAAAATCTCTTGACTTTTATCGCTGTTGGCGATAAAATACAAATATAGCTGGTAGCGATATTGAAAATCAAAATAATAATCCCTACCAATTGAGATCATTGACAATTAAATAAAAAGTGCGTCTGACAACCAGAGGACTGATTGCCAAAACTACACTAAACTTCGTACCTTTATTGTAAACGTTTTGGAATGAAAAGTCAAGTCTGTTTGATGGTTGAAGTGAAGATTTAAAACATTTTTTGTGGGCTTCCACGCATTTCGGACTTTCGCACTTTTCCGAATAGTAAAGTGAACTGGCTTCGTCAAAGGGCGTAAGAGAATCTTAAGGGTATGACAATGACTACCTGATGAGATTGGCTGGGAAAGCGATGGTAATTCATGCAATGCACCTTGCTAAACGTTGCCACCGTGAAGGAAGAATCCTTCAACCAAATAACTTTTCTTTACTGCTATCTATCTAATTTTCTAGATAGATTTACTCTAGCTACTAAGTCCATTTTCTTAGTAGCTTTTTACTTTTACAATAAAGGAGAACACTATGTCTAACTTTTTTCGCACAACAATGTGAACGAATTTATAAAAACTACGTTTTCACCTATGATATGTTTTCTGCATCCGAACAACTCCAGGGACAACTCTATCATCAAGCCCAAAAGGATTTAGATAAACTTGCCAACCAATCACTGCTTACTGGCTTTGCTCAAGGTGAAGTACAATTTTATACCAGAATGTTTAAACGAAAACTTTTTGCTCATTACTACTCAAGAGTGAAGCAACTAGCTTAACTCTTTTTATTTTACACCCAGAAAGGAAACACTTATGATCCCAGAAACACTTGTTATGCTACCAGAATTTATCGGTACTGCTTACTACGAAAAATTGGGCAATGCGCCACGCTATGTCTTCGGAAAAGAAGGCAAATACCAACGCCACGTGCTAAACAATGAACAACACGGAGCCTTCCACGTAATAACACCAGCTTCTGCTACCGTCTTTCCAGAAGATGCTCTGGTTGAAGTGGTTAATCCTATTTTCCTCGCAGACACTTCCCTAAACGGAAATTCTGTTGCCCCAGCACTTAATGTGTTTGCTGAAAAATTGGTTTTAAAAAAATAAAAAAGAATAGGAGAAAACATACATGGCTAAAATTGGATTAAACTACGGAGAAAAACTTCAAATTGCAGACAAAACCTATCGGGTAATCTCAGAAGGTCTAAATATCCCTCAAGTCTTTGGAAAACTTACCTTCCGAGGTATTGAAGGAACAGATACCATCTATGAAATTGACCGTTCCCAACGCAATCCTGACGGCTCCTACGTTCAGGTTAATACGGGGGAAATTCGGGGTGTTGTGGTAGGGATTCATTCTTCAGTCCAACACGAAACCCTCTTTTTCACTATTGCCGATATGGCGGAGTCTGAAATCGAAGACTTGGGGCTCAAGTACCGTGAGGAAGTGGAGCTAGAAGACATTGTCGTAACTCATACTCACGTTAACCGCAATGATATCTACAAGCTCTTTGCTTCTAAGATTAAGAAAAAAGGGGCAAGTCCTAAAGACTCTAAACCCGTAGAAAACAAGAAAGAAAACTAGGAGGTGACACATGAAACTCTTTACCTACCGTGGACAAAGAGTTCAAGTCTATCATCGACATATCAAGGCAATCACTTGGTTTATCTTGTGGTCGCCTTTTTTATTTGCCTTAGCTTATTATGTCTATCAACACCACTTGGAACTACAAGCCCAACCCCTTCCCACAACCTACTACTTGGTTGCCTTTGCCTTACTATCCGCTCTCATCTCTCAAATCCTGAATTGGTTTTGCTACGAGAAACTATTCGCTTTTCAAAAACTCAATAACTTGCGAATTCTCTCTCGTTTTCTCTTAGAAAACAACCTCTACCTAGTCAAGAAAGTCAAACGAGAGAAAAGGATGATAGAGAAAATCAGGCTTCCTCAAGTCTATCTCAAACAATCCCGTTATGGTTTGGAAGTGAGTTTTATCCTAGAAGGCAATAAGTTTCAAGATCGATTTCTCAATCTTGGGGCAACCCTTGAAGTCATGTTTAATGGTGACTTTCGAAATAAAACCTTTGATAAACGTTTTATTAAGTATGATATTGCTATCAATAGGATTGATAGCCGTATTGGGATTGAGCAAGTAGTGGTCAAGGGTTCAAAACTCCAACTTATGAAAGATGTTGTTTGGGACTTCATCGAAGAACCACACTTACTGATTGGTGGAGGGACAGGAGGAGGGAAGACGATTCTTCTCATGTCCATCATCTATGCTCTTGCTAAGGTTGGTTTTATTGATATTTGTGATCCGAAAAACTCAGATCTAGCTGGTTTGAAAAAAATCCCTGTCTTTCATAGTCGAGTCTTTACCAGTAAGGAAGATATTATACAGTGCTTTAGGGAAAACGTGGAGTTCATGGAGAAACGATATGAACTCATGTCTACCTCTCCTAAGTTTCAAGCTGGTAAGAACTTTACGTATTACAGGATGAAGCCTAAATTCATTCTGGTAGATGAATGGGCAGCCCTCATCGCTAAAATTGATCGGGATTATAGCCTACAAGCAGAAGTCACCGAATACCTTACCCAACTAGTCCTAGAAGGTCGTCAAGCTGGAGTTTATGTGATTTTTGCCATGCAACGTCCTGACGGGGAATTTGTCAAAACTGCTCTTCGGGATAACTTTATGAAGCGTCTCTCAGTCGGTCATTTAGAATCAACAGGCTATGACATGATGTTTGGAGATGCCAATAAAACCAAAGAGTTCAAAAAACTGGATGAAATCAATGGTGTTAAGGTCAAGGGACGAGGCTATATCGCAAACAATGGAGACCTAGCTGGTGAGTTCTTCTCGCCTTATGTACCCTTAGACCAGGGCTTTTCTTTTTATGAAGCCTACTCGCAAATTCCCATTTTAGAATTTGAAGGAGAGGAGTTTTCTGTCTTTAAAGACTATGAATTTCAAGTTCCAACAGAAGAACCGACAAAGGAGGTAGAACAGTTAGAAAATCAAGTCAACCAACGACCACTCAAGGATTTTGCGGAAGAGCAGGAACTAAAAGTCGCGACACTTCGAAAGATTATCTATCTCTTGGAAGAACAAGGAATCGATTTTGACCGTTCTGACTCAGCTATTTTGGTGACTCCTCTTCAAGAAGAACTCCTTCTGGAAACTCTGATTCACTTTGAAGAAGGCGGACGAAGATCTTATGCTAAAGCTGTACAAATGGCTCTTAGTCATCAGGAACTAGGACAAGGGCAAGGGCAAGCCTGACGGTAAGTCAGGCGCAGACCGTAGCCCGAAGTTCCTAGTTCTTGATGATGAAACCCCCGATTTCTAATAGGGGGGTTACATTTGGCAAAATGGCAAAGTCCAACCCTCCTCATTCCTTGTGGGAGTTGGGATTGCGAATTTTAGAAAATGTGTCACTTTGGCAAAAAAAGTGTGTCACTCATAAAAAAGGAGGTGTCCCCATGAATGGATAAAATCAGCCCATTCAATCTTAAGAAATTTCGTCAAGAAACAGGTATGAGCCAAAAACAATTTGCAGAAGCGGTTGACCTATCTACTAGAACCTATCGCTCCTACGAAGCTGGCGAAAGAGGATTGAGCATTGAAAAATTCCGTGACCTAAAAGCCAAGCTAGGTTTTCATAGAGAGCATGAAAAACAAAGTTTACGTGCTAGGATTGACTACTTGCGAATCTCTTTTCCTGCTCTACGTGACTTAGAATCTTTCTGTGAAAACTTTCTCTTCTGTCATCTGAGCGAATTTAGCGCTCAGGAAACACGGATCATGAACTACACCCATCTTTGGCAACGAGGCAATATCTGGATTTTTGATTTCTTTGATAAAGCAGAAACCAAAGATTACCAATCCTGTCTTCAACTATCAGGGCAAGGATGTCGTGAGTTGGAAGTACTCCTAGAATACAGGGGAATCACTTGGCAGGCCTTCCTTCAAAATCTCTTCTACGCTTATGAGGATTGCCGAATTAAGAGGTTAGATATCGCTCTAGATGAGCTCTACAAGGGCTTTGGAAAAGAAGACCAACAGATTCATATCCCTAAGTTAATTGAGAAGCTCTACGCCAAGGAAATAGTTCTTAATACCTTTCGAAAATGGAATGTAACAGGGGGTGGCTCTTTTATTGATAATGAGGATATGGAAGCCAATCATGGTTTGTCACTCTACTTTGGATCAAGGCAAAGCCAACTCTACTTTAACTTTTACGAGAAACGCTATGAACTCGCACGTCAAGAAAATATCTCCTTGGAAGAATCCTTGGAGATTTTTGGTATCTGGAACCGCTACGAACTCCGCTTTTCAGACCAGAAAGCGCAAGGAGCTATCGAGGAATACATCAACGGTGTAGACCTTGGGGAAATCGCACGTGGGGTTATCAATCATGAAATGCAAGTCTATGATGGAATCAATCAATTTGGAGCTTATAAGCCTGACCAGAAATGGCAACGACTTTTTGGTGGGGTAGAACCTTTGAAACTCTCAACCAGTCCTCAACCCTACTCTATTGAACGAACCATCCGCTGGTTAACCTTTCAAGTGGCGAACTCTCTTGCTTTAGTTTCAGAAGCTGATCGTATCATGCAGACCGAATACATGAAGATGATACAAAATAGCGGGGAAATTACTGAAAGGGGGGAGGCAATGTTAAAACTCCTAAAAACCAATCAAACCTATCACTCATAGAAAGGAAATACAAATGGAATACAAAGTACATATCAACTCACTAGAGAACTTTAAAGCATGGTCAGGTGCTGTAACAACCATAAATACTGTCCGTGAACGTGGAGGATTGGATACCCTCACCACTATTTGTGAGGACATCTTCTCTGGTGATATCCCAACTGAAACCCAAATCAATGATTGGCTCTGGTTTGAGTCTGATTTTATCTTCCAAGCACTTGGCTATGATGATCTTCTAGAGGCTTCTTAAATTGCTCAAGAAAATCTATCAAGCAGACTTCTTTCTCTTACCTGACAAAGAGTTTTGGCATTTCTACATTCTTTTAAGAAAGGGAAAGGAGTTCTACTATGAATGTGCTGGAAGATGCACCGAAAAAGAACCAAATTCTAAAGGCCTCTATAGCTACGAACATGCTTGTTTCACGTTAGAGGGACAAGTTCTTTCCCTCAATCAAAAGATGCGTCCCTCACTTATTGTTTACATCCAACAAACCATCAAGCAAAATCAAGAACAATTTAGAAAGGAAATCGAAATGGCAACAAAAACAACCTTCACCCAACAAGTAGAACAAGTCGCTAATGAATTAGGTGAATCTCTCAAAAAGAAAGATTATAAAGATTCATGGACAAAAGCAGGTGAATTAAATAGCTTGCTGAAAAAAGAAGAAGCAAAGACTTTAGCTCCCCAATTACTGGAACAACTCCAGTATGAACTAAAGGGCTATTACTTTATCAATTCAGAAATGGAAAAACTCAATAAACGATTCTATGCAAAAGGAACCAAACTTATTGAGTTAGTCCAAGTATAACAGGAGGAACTATGGACAATTTAAAATCCTATCTCTTAAAGGTGAGGCAATTTCTAGAACAATTTAAAAAGGTTGAACAGAAAAAGAAACCTCCAAAACTAAAAACCCTCACCAAAAAACAAGTTAATCTTGCCGTAGTTGGCGGAACTTGCTGCCTTCTCTTGATTGGACTCATGGGCTCCTTTCGAGCTATCACTCTATCCAATCAGGTTTCAAGTCTAAAAACAAGCATTGAAAACTTTGAAAAGGAAAAATCAGACGCTCCTTCAACTAGTAGGCAATATGACTACCGTCTACAATACTATTTAAATGATTTTGTTTATGCTTACTTTACCCTTTCACAAGAAAATAATAAGCAAACCGAACAAATTAATCATCTGAATTCCTTTTATGGTGCCCTTCCTGATACCAAGTCACAAGGGCAAGTCCGAAACCCTAGCGAGGTGATCTATTCGCAACTCGTCACTGTAACAGATAAAGTGGCAACCTACCGTGTCAAATACAGAGAATGGATTAAAAAGGACAACAACACAGAGAAAAAGGAAATCACAACTGGATTTAATATTCCTTTTGAGGAAGTCAATGGTAAATATCGTATCGCTGGTCTACCTTGGTTCTCAAGCCTTGACTCCTCACAAGCAACTCCATCTTCAAAAGACGAGCAATTGACCTTATCAGCAACCGATCGTCTATCGGAGGATGAACACAAGAAAGTAGACAAGTTTTTAACTGTCTTTTTCACCAACTACACTACAAATCAAGACAATCTGAATTTGATTGCTAGAGATGTTTCTGTAGTCGCAAATACTACTTTTAAAAGTATTGACTACACCTATCTAAAAGAAGATGGGGAAAAGCTCATCGCAACTGTTCAAGTTACTTTTGAAGTAGGGGCTTCAACTCATTCAGAGAATTTCACTCTCACTCTTACTCAAAATAACGGGACTTACTTTGTAGATGAGTTAGCCCACACCATTCCTATTAACTACGCAAAACAAGAAAAATAAAGGAGAACAACATGAACACAGAAAATCTACGAGCCTTCCTACAAGGAGATGCTGTTTGGGTACTAGGAGCAATTGCCGTCCTACTTGCAGTTAAAGCTTGGCGCAACAGCTCCTGGATCCAACTTTTTTCAGTAGTTTGTTTTTATGCTGTCATTGTCTCACTCACAAAAGGGCAAGACATTCTAAAAGCATTTGGCTGGTTCCTTCGTCTCTTTGGGATTGAAACAGGACTCTAACCATGAAAGATGAAAAACTATATGATTACGCCAAGGGGCTTAACGCTCCTTATTGGATTCAAGAGATAAAAACTAAAAAGGGCACTCGCATTTGGTACTTTGCTACTCCCATGCAACTGTCTTTTTTTATAGTCTTTATCTTCATCTTTGTAACCATGCTCTTAGCTGGTGGTTTTATTCTTGTACCTCTAGCTAAAGCCACTCACTCGATTTCGTTAATTCTCTACTGGTTTATCCCTTATAAGCTAGCAAAATTTTATACAGAATACGAACCACATGGAAAGAAAATGCATCTTTTTCTAGCAGACTACCTAATCTACTGTTGGGATTTTAAACTTAACAAAAAAGCAATCTACCACGAAGATCGTATTGAACCAGTTAAAGAAATCGTCTTTGAAAAAACAAACCTCTAGAAAGGAGGAAATATGTCTCTAACACTAACTTATCCCATCCTACAAACTCATGACAATCTTGTCTTGAAACGGGATCGGTCAGTAATGGCCTACTACCGTATTCCAAATACCCCAATCACCATCACAGATGACAAACGAAAAAACAAGCACAAACTAACTGTTGCACAAATGATGAAGAAACTTCAAAAAAACCAATATTTTGAGGTTTCCCTCATTCCTAAGGACTATCTTTTAGAGGAAAAATTAAAAGATTTTTCAGAAGCGCTAGCGGATGATAGTAGAGAACTCGGTGAAGAACTCCTCCTCTATACCGTTGACCATTTAACAAATGAAATGGAAATCCCCTATCAATTTGATTGGGTGATTGGAGTTAACCTAAGAAAACAAAATCATGGACAAACAATCAAAGAATTAGCCCTTGAAAGCCTAACTGATTTTTCCGAAAAAATAGCTCAGGGGTTTGGCTACGAATATGAACTCTCCGAAAACTGGTATGAGGACTACCGCGCAGATGAGTTTACCATTTACCAAGCCCTCGCTCCCTTACGAGCAAAAGCCTTATCGGATGAGGAATTGTTCTACTACCAACGGATGCAATATCTCCGCTATATTCCCCACTACAAAAAGGAAGTCCTCGCCAATCGTTCCCAATTTAACATCACGGATACTCTAATCAAAGTCACCAAGGGTGGCTTTTTAAACCTAGAAAGTCCTTATGGTTCTTCTTTTGTTACCATTCTTCCTGTTGGAAAATTTCCCATTCAGTTTAACGGCTTTCATCTAGGAGAATTTGTCCAAAGGCTTAACTTTCCTGTTGAATTGCGTATTAAGGCAGAATTTATTGATAACAATAAAATCAAAGGGAAAATGGGACGATCCAATACCCGCTATCGCAATATTATGGAAGAGGCAGAAAATACTGATACTGTCCAACAAGATGAAATCATCATGGGGTCACTTTCTCTGAAAGACTTAATGAAGAAGGTAGGAAATAAGGAAAATATCATCGAATACGGAGCTTATCTTATTGTCTCTGCTTCCAGCATTGGACAACTACGCCAACGTAGACAAGTAGTTCTCAATTACTTTGATGATATGGGCGTTGAAATCAGCGAAGCTAGCCAAGATGCACCCTATCTTTTTCAAGCTCTCCTCTATGGTCAGCATCTTCAAAAGAAAACGAGAACTTGGACTCATATGGTAACTCCTCGTGGTTTCTCAGAACTGATGCCCTTTACCAATAGCTCTTCAGGAAATCGGATTGGCTGGTATATCGGACGAGTAGACAACTGGACAGGGCGTTGGGATTCGATTGAAAAAGCTATCGAATCCTCCAAAAACATTGTTCTATATAATGCCACTGTCGGAAACAAAGAAGATATCGCTGGTAAAATCACTAAAAACCCACACATCATCATCACAGGTGCTACTGGACAAGGAAAATCCTTTTTGGCTCAGATTATTTTCTTGAGCGTTGCCCTGCAAAATGTCAAAACCCTCTACATTGACCCGAAACGAGAACTCAGAAATCACTACCAAGAAGTGATTCACTCGGCTGAATTTGCTAGGCTCTACCCTGAACGTAAGAAACAGATTGAAGCATTTAACTTTGTCACTCTTGATAGCTCGCTACCATCTAACCACGGGGTTTTGGATCCCATCGTTGTTCTTGAGAAAGAACAGGCAGTCGAAGTCGCAAAAAATATGTTGGAATTTCTCCTACAAGCTGTAGATGATGTTACCATGGATCAAAAGACAGCCATTACAGAGGCTATAAACATCATTGCAGAGAAAAGAGAGCAAGGTCAAGCTGTTGGATTTAAACAGGTCTTAGAACGCCTGAAAATGGACGAAAAGGATGATATTGCTTCTGTTGGACGTTATCTAACTTCTATTGTCACGAATTCCATCTTGGAACTTGCCTTTTCAGATGGAACCACTCAAGGACTCAACTACGATTCCCGAGTCACTATTCTAGAAGTTAACAACCTTAAACTCCCTAAAGATAATTCCACAAAGATTTCAGACCACGAAAGAAATTCCATTGCCCTCATGTTTGCGCTTGGTGCCTTTTGTACCCACTTTGGAGAGCGCAATGAAAATGAGGACACCATCGAATTTTTCGATGAAGCATGGATTCTAATGAAATCCGCAGAAGGAAAAGCCGTTATAAAAAACATGAGACGTATTGGGCGATCAAAAAACAATACCCTTGCACTCATTACTCAATCTGTGCATGATGCTGAAAATGACGATGATACGACGGGCTTTGGAACCATATTTGCTTTTTACGAAAAGTCAGAAAGAGAAGATATTCTTCGTCACGTCAACCTAGAAGTCAACGAACAAAACCTAGAATGGATTGATAATATGATTTCAGGGCAATGTCTTTACTATGATGTCTATGGCAACCTGAACATGATTTCTGTTCACAATCTTTTTGAAGATATTGACATGCTACTAAAACCTATGAAAGCAACAGTTTCTTCAAGCCTTGAAAATAAATACGCTAGTTAGGAGGTGAAACCATGCAAGAAGCTTTTGAGAAATTAAAAGGCGTTGATATTTTCTCGCTCAAGTCCTATATGGAACCAACTGGGTTCGGCTCCTTTAACGGTGCATGGGTAATGATTAATGAAATATTCGTCAATTTTTTCTTTTTCCTGCTCAATGCCATTGTCGGTTTCTTCTCTCTTCTTATTCGTATCTTAGAAAAAGTAGACCTCTACTCCGCCTACAAGACCTATGTCTTTAACGGTGCAAGTTCTATTTGGGAGGGATTCACGGCTTCAACCACTAATGGAGTTGGAAAAGATTCCCTCATTTCAATGTCCCTACTTATTCTTGGAATTTATCTATTTTACCAATACTTCTTTTCTAAAGGGAGTTTCTCAAGAACGGTTCTTCATGTCTGTTTAGTAATTCTCTTAGGATTTAGCTACTTTGGAACAATCGCTGGAACTTCAGGTGGACTTTATCTGCTTGATACCATCCACAATGTTTCAAAAGATATCTCCTCAAAAATTTCCAAAATCGAAGTCAACTATGATAAAAATAAGTCTATCAAAATTGGAGATTCAATGGCTGATAGCTATATTGCTGAAACTTCTTATAAAGCCTATATCTTTGTGAACACTGGTCAAGAAAACGGAAAATACAAGAATAGTCAGGATGGAAAAGAAGAGGAATTTGATAATAGTAAAGTATTAGGTACTTCTGATTCAAAAGGAAACTTTACAGCAGTAAAAGCGAAAGAACGCTCTGACTATCTAGATAAAATCGGAAATGGTGCTAATGAAGATGGCGAAAAGAACCGCTGGGTTTCTGCAATGCCTGACTTCATCTTTATTCGTATGTTTTATATCATCTTTAAAATTGTAGAAGCCATTGTTTTAGCTATCCCAGTTATATTGATTCAAATTCTAAATATCCTTGCTCAAGTTCTAGTTCTCATGATGATTTTACTATTCCCAATTGCTCTTCTTGTTTCCTTTATTCCTCGGATGCAGGATTTGATTTTTGGGGTTCTTAAAGTCATGTTTTCAGGCTTAGCTTTTCCAGCAATTACTAGCCTCTTAACACTATTCATCTTTTACATTGAACAATTAGTTGAAAACTTAGTAACGTCTGGCTTTGATGGTATTTTGAAGACTCTCCCTTCTCTTCTGCTTTTTGGACTCGTCTTTAAACTCTTAGTTTCTGTTGCTTCTAAAGCCATGATCTTTTTCCTCCTTTGGAAATACAAGGCAGAAATTATTCAGTTTATTCTTGGTTCTAAAGCTCGGATGGTAGCAAATGATATTGGAAACAAGGTCACGCAAACGGTTGGCCAAACAAAGGAATTAGCTTCACAAGTACCAACTAGAGCACTTTCATCTGCACAAGGATTAGGTAATTTTGTCCTTTCAAGCGCTGGATATGGAGCTGGTGCGGTCATGAATGCAAAGAGCCAATTCCAACAATTTGGGTCATTCTTTGCTAGCAAGCAACCAGATGAGGAAGAGCCTTTACCACCCATAGAAACAGAGCAAGTACAGGAAGATAGGGCTAAATTATATCCTAGGGTTGAGCACAGCACGACGCAACAAGAAACAACACCTTCATCTAACTTTGAACCAATTTCGCAACCAAACAATAAAAAAGTCACCTCAGAAGAAGAATTTGAAACTCTCAAGGAAGAATGGATTTCTCCTATCAAGCAATACCGTATCAATCGTATAGAGGCAAAACTAGAAGATTACAAAGATCCTCAATCCATGTTTAAAGCGCAAGGTTCAAATGCCTTTACCCGTGCATACCGAAAAACTATGACAAGGGATGATAAAATCAAGGCTAATATTGAACGCAGAAATAGACTAACCGAGAGACTAAACCAATTACGAGGAGAAGCAAATGAACACAAAAATTCGTTCTAGAATCTCATTCCCAAGAGTTCTAGAAGATACACTCTATCAAGCCTATCAAGAAGGAAAACGCTCAGTCGATTTCCTTCTTTTATTTCCAGTAAAGGAAACTGAAAGAGAAATGATTATCTCCCAAGTAAAAGCCCATACAATGGTCTTAGATGCCAAATGGCGCTTTGGAACAGTACTCTTTACTGCCTATATTCGCTATTAAGAACAGGAGGGTTTATGAAAAAAATCAAATGGTTTCTCATCCTTGGTCTCCTCCCTCTACTCATGCCGGTTCTTGTTATTCTCATTCTTGCCTCTGCCATGGCTGGGGGATCCATTGGTGGAAATTCCAACATTCAAAATGGAGTTACCTATTCTGAACACTGGTCAAACGGGGACGCCTACACCCATAATTTATTGGTTCATCGCTACGGAATCAAGGCTTCACAATTAGATGGTTTCTTAAAAACTCTAAAGATCAACTATGATTCAAGTCGCATCAATGGGAAAAAATTGCTAGAGTGGGAAGCCAAGTCAAATCTGGATGTTCGAGCGATACTTGCGATAGCATTGAATGAAAGTTCATTAGGAACTGCTGGGGTTGCTACAAATCCAGGATCCAATATGTTTGGCTATGGAGCTTTTGACTCTAATCCCGAAAATGCTAATAACTTCAATGATGAGGTTGCCGTAGTCGCTCTTACCCAACAAACTATCATTGGTAATAAAAATCAAACCTTCAAAATCCAAGACGACAAGGCAAAGAAGTTAGCTTCTGGCACTTTGAATACTGCCGTTGATGGAGGGGTCTACTTTACAGATACTTCTGGTTCAGGAAAAAGAAGAGCTGAAACCATGCAAAAACTGGATACTTACATTGATGAAAACGGAGGAACCCCAAAAGCACCTAAACAAACTACAGGTAAAACAAGAGACGGTGGCGGTGTTACTTCAAGCGATATTCCAGAAGGTTACAGTCTTACCCAAGCTATTGATACTACAAACTATATCGCAAGTTCTTATCCATGGGGGCAATGTACTTGGTTTGTCTATAACCGTGGAAAAGAAGTTGGTGTCAACTTTGACCCTTATATGGGGAATGGTAATCAATGGATGGAAAAACCAGGTTATACAACTACAAATACACCAACCGAACACTCTGCCTTATCCTTTTCATCGAGTCAAGCTGGCGCAGACCCAATATATGGACACGTAGCCTTTGTGGAACAAGTCAAATCAGACGGTTCCATTTTAATCTCTGAAAGTAACTATAAGGGGCTTGGAATCATATCTTATAGAACTTTTGATGCAGAGACAGCAAAACAATTTACTTATGTAATTGGAAAATAGAAAGGAGAAAATATGTTAGTACAACTACCCGAAGAACAAACTCAAGAAATTCAGCAAATGATTGCAACACTAATCAAAGATGAAATCCATCACTTTAAAGAGGATATTGGAGTAGACAGCCCCTTCTTGAATAAAAAGCAGACTTGTAATTATTTAGGAATATCTAATAATACCTTAGATATTTGGATCGCAATGGGGCTACCCTATATTCGAATTGGAAAGTCTATTCGTTTCAACAAGGATAGTATAAATCAATGGATGAGACGGTTAGAAATCAGCGCATAAGGAGATAAAAATGGGTATTTCTAAAACAAATAATGGATCATATAGACTTAGGGTGTATATACCTGATGAAGTCCAGGGAAAACTGGGGTTAGGAAGACGATATGAGAAACGGTTTAAAACCAGAAGAGAAGCTAAAGAAGCTGAAATAAAGTTAACCATTGATATTGAGAATGCTAGATTGGGTAGAGTCCCTGTTAATTCAAAGAACAAAGGTAATATCTTATTCAAAGACTTTTATAAAGATATTTGGCTGGAACCATACAAAGCAGGTCAAACTACCACTACACTAAAACCTCCTACTAAGGCAACAGTATTTCAAACAGAAAATATATTTAGGCTTCATATCATTCCAATTTTAGGTAATTACTCAATAGAACATTTGATTAATAATAAACAACTTGTACTATCACTACTTACTCCAAAGGCAAATAGTTATGCTAATTTCAAGGTAATTAGGAGCTATGTAAATTCTGTTTTCGATTGGGCTGAGGAGCTTGAGTATATTCCATCAAATAAACTTCGAAAAACAATTAGTAGAATTAAAGCAAATAAAAAAATTCTCCTTAGAGAGAGTAAACGTGAAGAAGAGCTTTCTCTCGATAAAGAAGAGCTAAAATTATGGTTACAAGCTTTTGACACTGATTTAAAGGAAGGAATCATTGACCTAAAAGACTACACTCTCTTTTATACTACCTTCTTTTTATCTGACCGAAAATCAGAAAGTTATGCTTTGCAATGGAAACACATCAACTTTTCAACCGGAGAAATACTTATAGAACAAGCTTTAGACCGTTTTGGTAATGTAAAATCAACTAAAGGAAACAAAAAAACTCTTTTTAAAGCACCAATTGAATTAATGGAGCTTCTAGCAAATTGGAAAGTTAAACAACAGGAAGAACTCAAACTTTTCGGGCTGAGGCAAACACAAAAACAGTTTGTTTTTACATATAATGACAGGACTAATAATATAAATCTTCCTCTCCATATCGACTATCTAAACTATAGAATGAAATCAGTTAGACATAGACATCCCGAATTAGCACCTGCATCTCCTCACAAATTGAGACACACAGGTGCCACTCTAGCAAAATTAGCTGGAGTTTCGCTTGAGGAAATTTCTGAAGCGCTAACCCATAGTGACAAGGAAATTACAAAGATCTATGTCAACACTAAAGATAAAGTTAATCAGACCGTAGGTGAGATTGCATTTCGTAGCTTAAAAAATTGATGGGGTGAATATGGGGTGAATTTTGGGGTGAACTTTAGATTTTTGAAACAAAAAAGACATCCAAGAGAAAATTCTTGAATGTCTGTAAACGTTGATATAATCGTATTGATTAACGTTTTGAGAATTGTGAAGCTTTACGAGCTTTCTTAAGACCTGGTTTCTTACGTTCAACTTTACGTGAGTCACGTGTAAGAAGTCCTGCGCGTTTCAATGAATCGCGGAAGTCTGGGTCTACTTGAAGAAGGGCACGAGCGATACCGTGACGGATAGCTCCTGATTGACCAGCGTATCCACCACCTACAACGTTAACGAAAACGTCGTATGAACCTACAGTTGAAGTAACTGCGAATGGTTGGTTGATTACAAGACGAAGGTCAGCGTGTGGGATGTACTCTTCAACATCTTTTTTGTTAACAGTGATTTTACCAGTTCCTGGAACAAGGCGAACGCGTGCAACAGCGTTTTTACGACGTCCAGTACCTGCATATTGTGCTTGTGACATACTTTATTGTTCCTTTCCTTAGATAAGTCCTGAAATATCAAGAACTTCTGGTTGTTGTGCAGCGTGAGTGTGCTCAGCTCCAACGAATACTTTCAATTTCATACCTTGAGCGCGGCCAAGAGTATTGTGTGGAAGCATACCTTTAACTGATTTTTCGATCAAACGTACTGCATTTTTAGAACGAAGTTCACCAGCAGAGATTTGTTTTAATCCACCTGGGTGGTTTGAGTGAGTGTAGTAAATCTTATCAGTTGCTTTTTTACCAGTCAGTTTAACTTTTTCAGCATTGATAACGATTACGAAGTCACCTGTATCAGTGTGTGGTGTAAATGTTGGTTTGTTTTTTCCGCGAAGTACGCTTGCAACAACTGCTGAAAGGCGTCCAAGAGGTACATCAGTTGCGTCAACAACGTACCATTTGCGTTCTACTTGGCCTGGTTTAGCCATGAATGTAGTTTTGTTCATGATTTCTCCTATATGAATATCGTTTTTGTTTACAGGGCGGATGTTCCGGTCCGCGGGGTATTTGAAAGGTTCCGGGGCCTTACAAATGGGGTAAACAATACCATCTACTATCATACCAAATTTTACTACTAAAAGTCAATAGATATGAAAAATATTTTTACTGATTTCGCTGTTTAACATCTAGAAAAACCTCGCTTTCGCGAGGATCTCCTATTTGTAAGCTAAGGCACGTTTAAAGGTTTTCCAGATTCCCAAATCATCCGTTTGAAGGACTAGACTAGCATACATACGTCCGATAAAGGCTGTCGCAGTAACCGCAAAAACAACCGTTATGGCAAGCGAAATCCAAGCTTCCAGACCACTTGCATAACCATTTATAGCTCTAAATGGCATAAAGAAGGTCGAAATGAAAGGAATGTAGGAACCAATTTTCAGAACTAAATTGTCACCAGCAGCACCTAGAGAAGTCACACCGACAAATCCTGCTATAATCAAGATCATCAATGGCGACAAGGCCTTTCCTGAATCCTCAGGGCGAGAAACCATGGATCCTAGGAAGGCTGCCAAAACAACGTACATAAAGAGGCTAACCAAGACAAACAATAAGGTATTGAGCGAGAAGGCCTCTCCTAGATGATTTAAAATACCAGATTGTGCCAAGATTGGAATATCTTTAAAGAGCAGAATCGCAGCAAGCCCACCCACGACGTAAATGCCAATATGAGTCAAAATCACAAGAAGCAAAGCTAGCATGCGAGCGTAGAAATAATGACTCGCTCGGATACTAGAGAAGACCACCTCCATGATTTTGGTTCCTTTCTCGCTAGCCACTTCCTGAGCAGTGACACTAGCATAGGTAATCAAAATCATATAAAGGAAGAAACCGAGCCCTGCGGCCGCAATGGTTTGAATAATTTTTTTATTTTCCTTGGATTCATCAATCTTCTCAGTAAAGTCAACAGTTTGACTCAAGCGTTTTTCCTGTTCTTGAGACAAATTGGCTGCCGAACGATTGAGTTGGTATTGCAGTTCATTTAGCTTATTGGTTACAGCTAGCTTGATGCCACTTTCAAGAGAGGTTTCACCATGATAGACGGCCTTGATGATGCTGTCCTCTTGGTCGACGGTTAGATAACCCTTGATTTTCTCATCCTTGATAGCAGCCTGGGCACTGGCTTCATCCTTGTAATCAAAGTTAATACCATTGGTACCCTTGAGCCCTTCTTCCACAGATGGCACCGTTGTCACTACTGCTATCTTGCTATTCTTGGCCATAGAAGACCCTTGGAGATAGCCGATTCCTACAGATAAGGCTAAAAAGAGGAACGGCGAAATCACCATAAAGAAGAAACTCCACGACTTGACATGTCGAAGATAGGTTTCCTTCATTACAACCCACATATTTCTCATACTTCCACCCCTGATTCTAGTTTAAAGATTTCATCGATTGTTGGAGCTTGTTGGTCAAAGGTCGCGATATATTGACCTTGAGTGAGGATGGGGAAGAGTTCCCTTCCAGCGCTCTCGTCATCAAGGATCAATTTCCAACTGCCTTGCTTGGTCAAGCTCACCTGTTTGACGTGAGGAAGACTTTCCAGTTCTTCCTTGCTTCGTTCACTTGAGACAAAGAGACGTGTTTTTCCGTATTGATTACGGACATCCTGAACTGGTCCATGCAAGACCACACGCCCATCACGAATCATCAGGATATCATCGCAAAGTTCCTCGACATTGGTCATGACATGGTCAGAAAAGATAATGATTGCACCGCGCTCTTTCTCTTTCAAGATGACTTGTTTGAGTAACTCGGTATTAACTGGATCCAAACCACTAAAAGGCTCATCCAGGATAATCAAGTCAGGCTCATGGATTAGGGTAATAATCAGCTGAATTTTCTGCTGATTCCCTTTGGAGAGGCTCTTGATTTTATCAGTCAGCTTTCCTTTCACTTCCAGTTTTTCCATCCATTGAGGGAGTTTTTCCTTGACTTCCTTAGCATCCATGCCCTTTAGGGTAGCCAAGTAACGAACTTGCTCAAGGACTGTCAGCTTGGGCATGAGGCTGCGTTCCTCAGGCAGATAACCAATCCGAGCGTAGGTTTCCTGACGAATCTCCTGCCCATCCAGACTGATTTCTCCTTGATAGTCCAAAAATTTCAACATACTGTGGAAAATCGTTGTTTTCCCAGCACCATTCTTCCCGACCAGTCCCAAAATTCGTCCTGGACTTGCCTGAAAATCTACACCAAACAAGACTTGCTTGGAACCGAAACTTTTCTCTAGATTTCTTACTTCTAGCATTTTCCACCTCCGAAATATGTTGCACTTATTATACTCCTTTTTGATAGCCTTTACAAGGATTTATGTACATTTTTATCTTGTTCATCCTTCCTTAAAAACTAAACTCTCTAAGGATTTTGAGTACCCAAGTGATAGAACAATTATAGCCCATTAAAGTGTATACAGGTGCTCTTACTCCTCAATTGTCCATTTTTGATCCTGAATTGTCATTTTGAAAAGCAAAAATCCACCCCGAAGGATGGATTGATGAGTTAACGCACTTCTGCATTGACTTTTTCTTCGAGTGATGCTTGGATTTTTTCCATATAGCGTGCGACTTCTTCGTCTGTCAAGCTATCTTCTGGATTTTGGAAGGTCAAGCTATAGGCCATTGACTTCATACCAAGTCCCAATTTTTCGCCTGAGAAGACGTCAAAGAGTTTGATATCTGTCAAACGTTTCACACCTGCAGCTTGGATAGCGTCCACAACTTCTTGGTGAGTGACTTCTGCCTTGAGGAGTAGGGCCACGTCACGACTGACTGCTGGGAATTTGGTGATTTCCACAAATGGAGCAGCTGGTTGAAGGGCAGCTTCGATGGCTGAAAGATTGAGCTCCGCTACATACGTTTCTGGAATATCATAAGCCTTGGCAGTGACCGGATGCACTTGGCCAAGGAAACCAAGAACTTGGTCACCGAGTGAAATCACGGCTGTACGTCCTGGGTGTAGACTTGCAATCTCAGCTGTTGCTGTATAGGTCACTGCAAGGCCCAAGCGAGTAAAGAGCGATTCTAGAATTCCCTTAGCATAGAAGAAATCAACTGGAACTGCTGCCGTTTGGAAATCTTTTTCAGCAACCAAGCCTGTCAAGGCAAAGGCAAAGCTATTGATCTCATTTGGAAGTTCTTCTTTTGGATTACCTGTTTGTTCAAAGACTTTTCCAATCTCGTAAAGAGCCAAGTTTTTGTTCTTACGAGCTACGTTGTAGGCAACTGTATCAAGGATACCTGAGACCATATTTTGACGGAGAACGGAACGGTCCACTGTCATTGGCCACATGAGTTCTGTCAGCTTGCTTGGTTGAGCTGTGAACTCAACCGCTTTTTCAGGCGTTGTTAGAGCGTAGGTGATGATTTCTGTCAATCCTGCTCCTTCAGCAATGGTACGAACCTGACGACGCAATTTTTGAGTCGCAGTCAACTCACCTGCTGTCCCATCGTCTTTTGGAAGACTGGTTGGCAAGCGGTCATAACCATAGATACGGGCGATTTCTTCAAAAAGATCAGCTTCAATAGTGATGTCCCAACGACGACGTGGTACGCTGACTGTAAATGATTCTGCATTGCCAGAAAGGCCAAAGCCAAGACGACGGAAGACATCTTCAATATCTGCGTAGGAAAGCTCTGTACCAAGGACACGGTTGACGTCAGCAAGAGTCGAAGAGACTTCCACATTAGAAGTATCAAGCGCTCCCGCTGAAACGATACCCTTACGCACCGTCGCACCAGCAAGTTCTGCAATCATGCTAGCTGCAGCATCCAAGGCTTCATTGACTGTTGCTACATTAATCCCTTTTTCAAAACGAGAAGATGATTCCGAACGAAGGTTGAGGCGACCGCTAGTCTTACGAATCGATTTGCCATTGAAAACAGCAGCTTCGAGGACAACGCGACTAGATTTTTCAGAGATTTCAGTTTTCTGCCCGCCCATGACACCTGCAAGGGCTACTGGCTTATCTGCGACAGTGATGACTAAGTCATTTGTTTCCAAGTCACGTTCTTCACCGTCCAAGGTAACCAATTTTTCACCAGCACGCGCTTCACGCACACGGATGTCAGTCCCTTCAAAGGTATCCAAGTCAAAGGCATGCATAGGTTGACCAAAGTAAAGCAAGATATAGTTGGTCACGTCTACAACGTTATTGATGGGACGGATACCTTCATTCATAAGAAGGTTTTGCAACCACTGTGGACTTGGTTCAATAGTCACATTGTCCAAGATACGAGCGGCATAGTATGGCGCCTTATCTGTTTCAATCCCTACAGAAAGAGCATCTCCTGCACTTTCATTTGTTTCTGTTAAACTGCATTCCTTAAAGCTAACTGCCTTGTCATAGATGGCTGCTACTTCGTGAGCCACCCCGCGCATAGAAAGAGCGTCTGCACGATTCGGAGTGATAGAAAGTTCGATGATTTCATCATCCAAGTCTAGGTAAGAGAAGACTTCCTCACCTGGTACTGCATCTTGAGGCAAGATTTGGATACCATCTGCGAATTCCTTTGGTACAACTGAGTCAGAAATTCCCAATTCACCAAGTGAACAAATCATCCCAAGTGACTCAAGACCACGAATTTTTCCTTTTTTAATCTTGTAGTTGTCAGCGATACGGGCACCTGGAAGAGCCACCATGACCTTGATACCAGCACGCACATTCGGAGCACCACAAACGATTTGACGGGCTTCTTCTTCGCCAACATTAACCTGACAAACATGGAGGTGAGTTTCTGGCACATCTTCGCAAGAAAGCACCTCACCGACGACAATTTTTGAGAGACCAGCAGCAGGTGATTCCACACCTTCGACCTCGATCCCTGTAGTTGACATTTTTTCAGCCAACTCTTGTGATGGCACATCAATGTCCACCAACTCTTTTAACCATTTATAAGATACAAGCATAATTCTGATTGTAAGATCTCACCAAGTAAGACCTTTTCAATTCCTTTCTTTTTCTTCGAGTCAGTCCTCACCTTCTCATCGAGAGAAAATGACTAGGACTGTGTTTCAGGTTTCAATCTTATTTAAACTGTTCTGAGAAGCGGACATCTCCTTGGTAGAATCCACGGATATCGTTGATTCCGTAACGAAGCATAGCTACACGCTCTTGACCAAGACCAAAGGCAAATCCAGAGTAAACAGTCGCATCGATACCGCTCATTTCAAGGACACGTGGGTGAACCATACCAGCACCCATAATTTCGATCCAACCTGTTTTCTTACATACGTTACAGCCTTCTCCACCACACTTGAAGCAGGAAACATCCACTTCAACAGATGGCTCTGTGAATGGGAAATAAGATGGGCGCAGACGGATCTGACGCTCTTCACCAAACATTTTTTGCACAATCAACTGAAGCGTTCCTTGAAGGTCAGCCATAGAGATGTTTTTCCCAACTACCAAGCCTTCGATTTGGTGGAATTGATGACTGTGGGTTGCATCGTCTGTGTCACGACGGAACACGCGCCCCGGTGAGATCATTTTCAAAGGACCTTTTGAAAAATCATGAGCATCCATGGCACGCGCTTGAACAGGTGACGTGTGAGTACGAAGCAAGATTTCTTCTGTGATGTAGAACGTGTCCTGCATATCGCGAGCTGGATGGTCTTTTGGAAGATTCATACGCTCGAAGTTATAGTAGTCTTGCTCCACTTCAAAACCATCCACGACTTGGTAACCCATCCCAATGAAAATATCTTCGATTTCTTCACTGGTTTGTGTGAGAACATGACGGTGACCAGTCGCAACTGGGCGACCTGGAAGTGTCACATCGATACTCTCGCTAGCTAATTGTGCAGCGACTTTCTTTTCTTCCAAGAGCTTAGCTGTTTCTTCAAAGGCTACTGTCAAGACATCACGCGCTTCATTGACGTGTTTCCCGATAATCGGACGCATCTCAGCGGAGACATCTTTCATCCCTTTGAGGATTTCAGTAAGCGACCCTTTTTTACCAAGGACAGAGACACGCAAATCTTGCATCTCTTTTTCATTTTCAGCAGTAATCTGCTTCAAGCTAGCCAGCGTTTCTTCGCGAAGCGCTTTTAATTGTTCTTCAATAGTTGACATATTTCCTCCATCAGTCTCTCATAAGATAAAAAGAAAACCACATGTCAAAAACTCCACTCGGAGCGTTGACACGCGGTACCATCCGTTTCATCTGACAAGTCAGACCTTTATTTCTAAATCCATGCGCAAGTGAATTCACCCAGCTTTCATATAGAGAGCTTGCAGTCACGGCTCTCCTCCCTGTCATACTTCCCTTGAGTTACTAGTCTTGCAGATTTCTATTCAATTACTACCTAGTTTATCAGATTTTTACCATTCTTGCAAGACCTATCTCACTTCTGCTTGCCTTTAAATCGCCATTGGAAGCGAAGCTTGTCATAGAAAGGAAATTCGATAAACAAGATTCCCAAACCCACACAGAGACTGGCAAGAACATCTGATGGGTAGTGAACTCCCAGATAGACCCGAGATAGCAGCACACTGACTAGGTAAAGGCCAAGGACGATTTGCACGATTTTTCTCCAGACTGGATTTTTAATTCGCTGACTAAGGATAACAATCAAAGTCCCTACCATCAGCGTCACTGCCAGAGAATGCCCACTTGGGAAGGAAAATCCCTTCTCCTCGACTAGATGTAAGATAGCTGGTCGTGGGCGCTGGTAGATATTTTTAAAGGACACGATTAAAAGACCAGCTATTGCTAGATTTCCCGCCATGAAGTAGCTTTCTATCTTCCACTGCTTACGATAAAAGATAAAGGCTGCAATGGTAACCCAGGTGATAATCACTGGGATATCAATCAAATGCGTAAGGGCACGGAACAGAACTGTCAAATAATTTGGCAAGTCCCCACGAAGGGCAGTCTGAATCGGTTGATCAAAACCGACCAACGTTTCAGGATAGAACTTAACCATATAGCCAAGAAGGACGAAAAGTAAAAGGGCAAAACTGCCCTTCATTAAAAATGTTTGTTTATCTCTCATAATGTTTTAAGGTTGGTTTCAAGAGGACGTATAACAACCAGAATGAAACGGCAAAGATGATACCCTCAATCAAGTTAAAAGGTAAAACCATGGTCATTAGGTAGTTGGAAAGTCCCAAAATTTTTCCAATATCAAAGTTGGCAAACTGCGCGTACAAAGGAACAGCATAAACATAGTTGAGAACCAACATCGCAGCAGTCAATCCAATAGTCCCCGCTAGAGATGCTAGTAGGAAACGAAGAGTGCTACGTTCCTTTTTCCAAATCAAACCAAAGGCGATAACAAAAACTCCCAAGGCTACGATATTCATTGGCAAACCAATGTAGGTATTCACTCCCTGGCTATTCAGAAGCAACTTCAAGAGTGATCGAAGCAAGAGAATCCCTAAAGCAGCAGGCAAATCCATCACCACCAAGCCTACAAGGACTGGCAAGATACTAAACTCGATCTTGAGGAAGGCCGCCGCTGGCAAGAGCGGAAAGTCAAAGTACATCAGCACAAATGAAATGGCTGATAAAATCGCAATGGTCGAAATTCGACGTGTGTTTGTCATAACAGGTTCCTCCAATTTTCTATAAAATCAGAAGAAGTTGGAAAGGATCCCTCTATCTATTCTCACTTTTTATATCCCAAAAGTTCCCCCTCACTCTTTTGAGCAAGCGGTTGCAATTTATCTATAAACTCATCAGAACAGACAAAGCCATTCTTTCGTCTTCTCCCATCCAGACTATACTGTCGGTTGTGGAATCGCACCACATCAGCTTGCGCTCGCGGACTTCTTTAAGGGAAGGAAATAGAGGTTTTTCTTTTAGACTAAGCGACAAGCTGTAGGCATAACTTCCAGTTAGGCAAAACTTGTCAACAAAGTTTTAAAGGAAAAATTTTTTCCTAATGATACTCAATGAAAATCAAAGAACAAACTAGGAAGCTAGCCGCGGGCTGTACTTGAGTACGGCAAGGCGAAGCTGACGTGGTTTGAATTGGATTTTCGAAGAGTATTAAAGTCACCGCCGGTCGGGAATCTCACCCAGCCCTGAAGACCCTTTAATCTTAACAAAAAACGCTTGCAAGTGCAAGCATTTTGTTTATTTCAATTTATCCACTTCATAGGTGTGAACGAGTTCCAAACCTGCGAAATTTTGCTGACGAAGCGCCTCGTAGACAATCATACATACAGTATTAGAAACATTGAGACTGCGAACATGCTCATCATTCATAGGAATACGGAGAGCTTTCTCAGGATGTTCTCGCATAAAATCCTCTGGTAAGCCCTTATCTTCACGCCCAAAGAGAAAATAATGATCCCCACTACTTGACAAATCTGCTTCAGAATAGACCTTTTCTGCAAATTTGGAAATCAAGTAAAGTTGCCCTTTCATCTGAGACATAAAGTCTGCCAAATTATCATAAAAATGAATCTCTAACTTATCCCAATAATCCAAACCTGCTCGCTTCATCTTGCGATCATCAATGGGAAAACCCATTGGCTTGATGATGTGGAGGGGAGAATTGGTGGCAGCGCAAGTACGCGCAATGTTACCTGTATTTTGTGGAATCTGAGGTTCAAATAATACAATGTGATTTGTCATGACTGGCTTCCTTTTATCATTGCAAAAAAATAGCCACACTGCCCGGAGTCAAGCTCAGCAAACAGCGTGGTTAAGGCATCGTTAACTTACCTCACAACAGGTTTGAAGTAAATCAGCGAAACTACTTTCTTAGTATAACACTTTCAGAATCAATGTCAATAGAAACGACTTGATTTTTTTACTTTTTTTATTATATTTTCATACCGAGACATTCACTTTCAAAATAGCCTTATCAAGAGAGTAAAATCACTTCAAATCAGAGACATTGTCATAGAAGTTAAGCAAGTTTATCTTCAAAAACTTGGAAAAGACCTTTCTTCTCCCAAAAATCTGCTTGGCAAGTGCATTTTTTGCTAAAAAAGGGTATGATAGTTACATCATGAAAAAGTAGGTTTTTTATATGAAAATTGTCCTTGTTGGTGGAGGGAAAGTTGGTTTCGCCCTCTGTCGTTCACTGGTTGCAGAAAACCATGACGTTGTCCTCATCGAGCAAAATGAAGCTGTACTTAACCATATTGTCAGTCGCTTTGATATCATGGGCCTCCTTGGAAATGGTGCTGACTTTGCCATCTTGGAGCAAGCCGGCGTCCAAGAGTGTGATATCTTTATCGCTCTAACTGAATACGATGAAGTGAATATGATTTCAGCGGTACTTGCTAAAAAAATGGGCGCTAAAGAAACCATCGTTCGAGTGCGAAATCCTGAATACTCTAATGCCTATTTTAAAGAGAAAAATATTCTTGGATTTTCACTTATCGTTAATCCAGAACTCCTAGCAGCCCGTGCCATCTCAAATATCATCGATTTCCCTAACGCCCTCTCAGTTGAGCGTTTTGCTGGAGGTCGTGTCAGCCTGATGGAGTTTGTTATCAAAGATTCTAGCGGGCTCTGTCAAATGCCAATCTCAGACTTCCGTAAAAAATTTGGCAACATCATTGTCTGTGCTATGGAAAGAGACCATCAACTCATGATTCCAAGTGGTGATGTTACTATCCAGGACAAGGATCGGATTTTTGTTACGGGAAATCGTGTGGATATGATGCTTTTCCACAACTATTTCAAATCGCGTGCAGTGAAAAGTTTGCTTATCGTTGGAGCTGGAAAAATCGCTTATTATCTACTTGGCATTTTAAAAGACAGTCGCATCGATACCAAGGTTATCGAGATCAATCCTGAAAGAGCTCGTTTCTTTAGTGAAAAATTCCCAAATCTCTATATCGTACAAGGAGATGGAACTGCTAAGGACATCTTACTGGAAGAAAGTGCTCCTAGCTATGATGCAGTCGCAACCTTAACTGGGGTTGATGAGGAAAACATCATCACCTCTATGTTTCTTGACCGTGTTGGCGTCCAGAAAAATATCACCAAGGTCAACCGGACTAGCCTCCTAGAAATTATCCATGCACCTGATTTTTCAAGTATCATCACACCCAAAATCATCGCAGTGGATACCATTATGCACTTTATCCGTGGTCGGGTAAACGCCCAATACTCAGACCTTCAAGCCATGCACCATCTAGCAAATGGCCAAATTGAAACCCTGCAATTCCATATCAAGGAAGCTAATAAAATGACTGCCAAGCCACTTTCGCAGTTAAAATTAAAAAAAGGGGTTCTCATCGCAGCCATTATCCGAAAAGGAAAAACAATCTTCCCTACTGGAGAGGATATGCTTGAGGTGGGAGACAAGTTACTCGTGACGACCTTATTGCCAAATATCACCAAAATTTATGATTTGATTGAGAGGTAAAAAATGAATAAAAGTATGATTCGTTACCTCCTCTCAAAACTTCTCTTGATTGAGGCTGTTCTTCTCCTAGTCCCTGTTAGTGTAGCGATCTATTACCAAGAATCCAGTCAAGTATTTATCGCTCTTTTTTCTACGATTGGAATTTTAGTCCTTCTCGGTGGTCTAGGCGTTTTACGGAAACCGAAAAATCAACGGATTTATGCCAAGGAAGGGGTCTTAATTGTTGCCCTCTGTTGGATTCTATGGTCTTTCTTTGGTGGCCTCCCCTTTGTCTTTTCAGGACAAATCCCAAGCGTCATCGATGCCTTCTTTGAAATCAGCTCTGGTTTTACAACTACAGGAGCAACTATTCTGAACGATGTTTCCGTTCTCAGTCGTTCCCTCCTCTTCTGGCGAAGTTTTACCCACTTGATCGGAGGGATGGGGGTGCTTGTTTTCGCACTTGCCATTATGGACAATGCCAAGAATAGTCACTTAGAGGTGATGAAAGCAGAGGTCCCTGGTCCTGTCTTTGGTAAGGTTGTATCCAAACTGAAAAATACTGCCCAGATCCTCTATCTCCTTTACCTCGGGCTCTTCTCCCTCTTTGTGGTTATCTACTACCTAGCAGGCATGCCCTTGTTTGATAGCTTTGTTATCGCTATGGGAACAGCGGGAACGGGGGGATTCACCGTCTACAATGATGGAATCGCCCACTACGGTAGCTCACTCATCACCTATCTAGTTAGTATCGGAGTCTTGGTTTTTGGGGTTAACTTCAATCTCTACTACTACCTCATGCTCCGTCGGGTTAAGGCTTTCTTTGGAGATGAAGAACTGCGAGCTTATGTGATTATTGTCCTAGTGTCTACAGGCTTGATTACCCTCAACACCCTCCACCTTTACCAAGGTGTCTCTAAGAGTGTTGAAATGGCCTTCTTCCAGGTTTCCAATATCATCACGACAACAGGTTTTGGTTACGGAGATATTACCAACTGGCCCCTCTTCTCCCAGTTTATCCTCCTCTTCCTCATGGGAATCGGTGGATCAGCTGGCTCAACCGCAGGTGGTCTCAAAGTGATCAGAGGACTCATCCTCTCAAAAATTGCTAAAAATCAGATTTTGTCCATCTTATCCCCTCACCGTGTCTTGACTCTACATGTCAACAAAACTGTGATTGATAAGGATACCCAACACAAGATTCTCAAATATTTTGTGATCTATGCTATGATTTTATTGTCGCTCATCTTTATCGTCAGTCTTGATAGCAATGATTTTCTAGTCGTGACCAGTGCGGTCTTCAGCTGTTTTAACAATATAGGACCTATTCTAGGTACAACCTCGAGTTTTGCCATCTTTAGTCCCATCTCTAAAATCCTGCTCTCATTTGCAATGATTGCGGGTCGCTTAGAGATTTACCCAATTTTGCTCCTCTTTATGAAACGCACTTGGTCTAAACGTTAATTATAATACAATTCCCCTTTTACAAGCTAGTAGAAGGGGAATTTTTCTATTAAAAATGAGAAGACCATTCGGTCCTCTCCTAATCGGTTTATTTTTTAAGAGCTTCTTTGTATCGAGCAACTTCCGCTTGGTTAGCCCAAACATAGTGACCTGGACGAATTTCTACCATAGATGGCTTGTCTGTCTCATAGTCATGTTGGTCAGGATCGTACACTTTCAAGACCTTCTTGCGTTCCAAGATTGGATCTGGAATCGGTACAGCAGATAGAAGCGCCTGAGTATATGGGTGGACAGGATTGTTAAACAACTCCTCTGTCTCCGCCACTTCAACGATAACTCCCTTATAAATAACTGCGATACGGTCTGAGATAAAGCGAACAACTGACAAGTCATGCGCGATAAAGAGATAGGTCAAGCCCAACTCTTTTTGGAACTTCTTGAGCAAGTTCAAGACTTGCGCACGCACTGATACGTCCAAGGCTGAAATTGGCTCATCCGCAATAACAAAATCAGGTTCCATAACAAGGGCACGAGCAATCCCGATACGTTGACGTTGACCACCAGAAAACTCATGTGGATAACGGGTCAAGTGTTCTTTCAAAAGTCCAACTTCATGAATCATCTTTTGAACTTTTTCTTTTCGATCTTCTTCGTCTTTGAACAAGTGGTAGTTGTAAAGACCTTCAGAGATGATATAGTCAACCGTCGCACGCTCATTCAAGCTGGCTGCAGGGTCCTGGAAAATCATCTGGATACGACGGATTAAGTCTGCTGATTCCTTATGAGATTTTTTTCCATTGATTTTCTGGCCATCAAAGATGATTTCACCTTTACTGGTATTATTTAAACCAATAATGGCACGACCAATCGTTGTTTTCCCACTACCAGACTCACCTACAAGAGAGAAAGTTTCTCCCTTGTTGATAAAGAAGTTGGCGTTTTTAACCGCCACAAACTTCTTACTTCCTTCACCGAAGGAAATTTCTAAATCTTTAATTTCTACTAATTTTTCAGACATTTCCTTCCTCCTAGTCTTCTAGATGAGCAAAGCCCATTTTATCACGAATCTTGTCATGCAAATCTGCAATGACTCCAGGTTTTTCAACTTTAGGAGCATTCTCATGAAGCAACCAAGTCTTAGCCCAGTGGGTATCAGTGACTGAAAACTTAGGTGCCTTCTCTTCAAAATCAATTTGCATCGCATAATCTGAACGAAGGGCAAAAGCATCACCTTTCAACTCAGTATAAAGAGACGGTGGTGTTCCTGGGATAGAGTACAATTCCCCTTTGTCATCAGCGAGCTGAGGCAAGCTAGACAAGAGACTCCAAGTATATGGATGACGTGGATCGTAGAAGACTTCCTCAACAGTACCGTACTCTACAATTTCCCCAGCATACATAACCGCTACCTTATCGGCAATACTTGCTACCACACCAAGGTCATGGGTGATGAAGATAATGGTAAAGTGGTACTCATTTTGCAAGGTTTTAAGCAAATCAATGATTTGCGCTTGAATGGTTACATCAAGGGCCGTAGTCGGCTCGTCACAGATCAAGATATCTGGACGACAGGCAAGGGCAATCGCAATAACGATACGTTGGCGCATCCCTCCAGAATATTGGAAAGGATACTCGTCAAAACGTTTTTCAGCGTCTGGAATTCCGACCTTGTTCATATAGTCGATTGCCATTTCTTTGGCTTCCTTAGCTGTTTTCCCTTGATGTTTAACGATAACTTCAGTGATTTGGCTACCGATTGTATTGATTGGATCCAAACTTGTCATTGGATCCTGGAAGATGGTCGCAATTTTAGCACCACGAATCTTCTCCCATTCCTTGTTCGAAGTCAAGGCTGTCAAGTCTTGGCCACGATAGTCGATACTTCCTTGGGCAATACGTCCGTTGTCTTCCAACATCCCTGTAAAGGTTTTTGTTAATACAGATTTACCAGAGCCGGACTCACCTACCAAGGCAAGAACTTCTCCTTCAATCAGGTCTAGAGAAACTCCTCGGATAGCCGTCAGAACTTTGTCACGAACGTCAAATTCCACGACAATATCACGAGCAGTCAAAATTACATTATTTTCTTTTGTCATGTCTACTCCTATCTATGTGTACGTGGATCACTAGCGTCCGCTAGGTTTTGACCAACAACGAAAAGAGATAGGGATACCAAGATCAAGGTTGTCAACGGAATCCAGAACAAGTAAGCGTTGGTCGTAACGTTTTGTGAGTAATCTGAGATCAAACGTCCCAAACTTGGCACTGTTACAGGTAATCCCAATCCAAAGAAGGAAAGGAAGGCTTCATAAGAGATGAAGCTTGGCAACATCAAGGTCATCGTAGAAACAATAACGGATACCAATTGTGGCATGATGTTTTTAACGATGATTTTAAAGGTTGGTGTTCCAAGTGTTTGAGAAGCAAGGTTGTATTCCAAGTCACGGTAACGCATGATTTGGATACGAATCATATAAGCAATCCCAATCCAAGTTGTCACACTCATGGCAAAAATCAAATTCCAGAAACCAGCACCAATTGAGTAAGTCAAGACAATGACAATCAAGAGAGATGGAATGTTTGAAATAATGTTATAAACTTCCATCATGACGCGGTCAACAGATTTTGAAATTCCCCAAATTCCACCAACAATAACCCCAATCACAAGGTTGATAAAAGTGGCAATGACAGAAATGAGGATAGAGTTACGCGCACCAAACCAAACCCCGTCAAACAAGGATTTACCATTGCTGTCTGTACCAAACCAATGTTCAGCATTGGGTTTGATAAAACGAGCAGAAAAGTCATTGACCTTGCTTACATCGTTAAAGTCAAAATCTGAGAACATTGGGTAAATAAAGCTCATCAGGATAATGGCTACCAAAATCCCCAACATAACGACTGTTGATTTTTTCTTTAGAAATTGTCTAAATACAGAACCCCAGTATGAATAGGCAGGAGCATCAATTGTTTCAGAGGCAAAATCGTCACGTTTTACGAACTGAAATTTTTCTTTATCGATTGTTGACATTATTTGCCTCCTTTCTCTGTCAATTTAATACGTGGGTCAAGCATGGTCATCCAGATATCTCCTACAAAGAGTGAGAAGATAGAAATACATGTGAAGATGAAGACGAGACCAACTACCATTGAGTTGTTTGATGCCTTAACAGAGTCAATCAACATTTTACCCATACCTGGGAAGGCGAAGACCGTTTCTGTCAATGTTGCACCACCAATAACTCCGATTACGGCACCAGGAATACCTGAAACCAAAGGAACCATGGCATTTTTAAAGATGTGTTTATTTGAAATTTCTTTTTCAGACAGTCCTTTTGCACGAGCAAAACGTACGAAGTCCTGAGATTGCAAGTCGATCATGTAACGACGGATCCAGATAGCTGTACTTGGTGCTCCCAGCAAACCTAGAATGACTGCAGGCAAGACATAGGAACGCCAATCCCCAGCCCCCAAGATAGGGAATGAGTCTGGCAGACCAATAGATGATCCAATCAAGCGCACGATGTAAACCAAAGCGATCGTTGGAAGGGCAAGCAAGAAGGTTAGAGCACCTGTCGAGAAGCTATCAATCCAAGTATTCTTGTGGCGAGCCATAGCAGATCCAAGAGGAATGGCAATCGCATAAGAAATAACCAAACCGATCAAACCAGCAACAGCCGAGCTTGCAATCATTGATGGATATTGATAATTGCTTTCTGTAGCTGTATATGGATCGTCTTTACCATAGTTAGCTACCTCACGCGCATCTGCTTGACTTGGAGATTTGTAGGTACGAGAGTAAATATCTACAGATGAAGTCTTTTTACCCGTAGGGAATTGAACTTCTGATGTCTTGGTTTGTCCCTGACCCTGCGTGATAACTTGAAGCACTGGTGTGTTTGCATAAGTTGGGTAAGAGTCTCCCAAGTTAATGTTCACAAAGTTTTGGTGTACAAATGGAAATTGATTATTGAAATACAAAAGATATTTATGTTTTGTACCTGAACCAACTAATGACCAACCGATAGCAGGATCATTTTCAAAACGAAGATAACGTTCCAAGTTTGGATTTTCAGGGTCTTGAATCTTGTTTGTATGATCAATGTCGAGCAAGTTCGAGTAGAATTTGAAAACACGTTCAAAAATCGGAATTTCACGCGTAGCGTAGAATTGACCACTTTCTGAGAATACACCGAGTGTCCAACCATTACCGAGTTGGTTGATGTATTTTTCGTAGATTGCCTTGTTAGTCTCATTGGCATCTACTGTTACAGATGAGTCCATTGTGCTCGCTTTTTCTTGCAACTCCTTGGTATCGTAGTACTCGATATAGCCCATCCGCTCATAAACGGTATTTTCATAATTATCCCGTTTATCTGGCGTCGTTGCAATTTTGTTATAGTTGGTATCCTGCTTGAAAATCAGTTTTCGAGGAACCATCGTATAGATAATCGTGTAGGTCAAGGTTGTCACCAAGAAGATAGACACCAATGAACGCAATACACGCATAAAAATATATTTCTTCATATCGTTTCCTTTTAAAATCCCAAAAGAACCTTCTCCTCATGGAGAGAAAGTTCTCTTGAGAGTTATTTATTTAACGTGATTAGCCAATTCTTTTTGAACTTTTTCGTTTGATTCTTTTTTCTCTTTGAGCCATTTCTCACGAGCTTGTTCATAGTCAGCCTTGGTTACAACCTTATCTTGTAACTGAATATACTTGAAGTATACGTCTGAGCCCTTATCTCCAGATTGACTGTATGATGCTGTGAATGGCACAACACGAGAAATGAATGGTGCAGCACCAGTTGATGACATAGCTGGCAAGATGAGTGAGCTATCTGTCAACCAAGCTTGAGCAGCCGCGTATTTTTCATAACGAACATTCAAGTCGCTTGTTTCTTTAGCAGCTTCATCAACTAGCTTATCGTATTCTTTCAAACCAACTTGAGCTGCTGCAGCATTATCTGCACCTTCGTAACCCATGTATGTTTTTGTTTGTTCAGCATTCGTTGTTTTCAAGATATCAAGGTAAGTTGATGGATCTTCATAGTCTGGGTTCCATCCAACGCCACCTGAGAGATCCCAGTCTTCTGCTGCTGCATTCGCCGCATAGTAGGTAATATTAGTAAACTCATCTTTAGAAACTTGTTGGATATCAATGACTACGTTGCCTTCACCAAGCACTGTTTCAACGGATTGTTTGAAGGATTGGATACGTGCGATATAGTTTTTAGCAGTTTGGTCTACTGGGATATCCAAGTGGATAGGGAATTTCACACCTTCTGCTTCCAATGCTGTTTTGGCTTTGGCAAATTCGGCTTTGGCTTTATCGGCGTTGAAAAGTCCATCTTGACCATCTGCAAAGTTTACATTCTTCCACTCATCACCGTAAGCAGCCATCTTTTCAGTTACCAAGTCACCGAAAGTTTTTTCACCAGCAGAGACGAAGTCAGGTTTTACAAAGAGGTTACGAACGGCACGAGGAGCACCTTCTTTACCATTGATTTGTGCTGAGTAAGAAGTACGGTCAAAGGCAAAGTTCAAGGCCTGACGGAAGTCTTTGTTAAGAAGGGCCTTCTTAGTAGAAGTCTTCTCTTCATCAGTTGTCTTAGAAGTGTATTTGTAACCTTGACGGTCAATATTCACACCCAAACCACCAATACCAGGTCCTGATGGAGTGTAGAAGATATTGTCTTTGTATGTTTCTTCTACCTTAGAGTAGTTTGAACTTGTTGGGTAAAGACGAGCATAGCTATAAGCTCCACTTGTAAAGTTACGTTCAATTGATTCTTGGTCTGACCCATCATAGAAAGCAAGGGTTACTTTATCAATGTGAACATTATCTTTGTCCCAGTAGTTTTCATTCTTAGCGAATTCGATAGAAGATTTAGCAGTCAGACCTTTCAGTAAGAATGGCCCATTGTAAAGCAATGATGTAGGGTCAGTTGCTTTGGCAAAGTCAGCCCCTTTTGATTTTTCGAAATCTTCGTTCAATGGCCAGAAGATTGCGTAGGCCATCTTAGAGTTCCAGTATGGTTCTGGCTGGTTCAAAGTATACTCAAGAGTATAATCATCAACTGCCTTTACACCTACTGAAGAAAAGTCTTTATTGTTTCCAGCTTTATAGTCAGCTAGACCTTTAACTGAATCTTCTGCTAGATAAAGTGCTTCAGACTTGTTATCAGCCGCGTGTTTCAAGCCATTTACAAAGTCTTTCGCTGTCACTTCAGCATACTCTTCGCCATCTGATGTCATCCATTTGACACCTTTACGAATCTTGTAGGTATAAGTCAACCCATCTTTTGAGACTGACCAGTCTTCTGCAACTGCAGGAGTCAAATTCCCATATTTATCATTTGTAAAGAGACCATCGATACCATTTGAAGTGGCAATTTTGGTACTTTGTTTCCCTGAAATGAGGTAATCCAATGTTTCTGGGTCAGCTGAATAAACATAACCATAGGATTTTGGAGCTGTTGAATCAGATGATTTTGAAGAACCACAAGCAGCGAGAACGCCAGTTGCCAGCAAAGCAATCCCTGCTGTAACAAATACTCTACTTTTTTTCATGTATGTAACTCCTCTTAAAAAATTTAGGCTTATTGCCAATTATACCATAGATTTCTCAAAAAGTAAACGAATTTTCAGAATATTTAGGCGTGTAACCACAAAAAACTTTCATTTATCAAATTTTTCTATTCTTTGTTTGCTATCTATAGAATCAAAAGGGAAGTTAAGGCTCTATAAAACCTGATTTTCAGATTTTCTCTCCCCATTTTTCCATCCAATCAGAAAGGGCAATCTTCTAAATTGGATTTTCGATTAAGAAAGTATTGACGTAGAATCATTTTCAAGGTATAATATTAAACGTTGAGGCGGTATAGCCAAGTGGTAAGGCACGGCTCTGCAAAAGCTTGATCGTCGGTTCAAATCCGTCTACCGCCTTTCAGTACCTGAAATAACAGGAATTAACCGAATGAAAAGCCCGTAAATCGGGCTTTTTTGTTTTTTTCTTCGGACAAATAAGGACAACTTTGAAAATCTTTTGGGGCGAATAAAAAACAGTGACGAAAATCACTGTTTTACTCGGTTTCTTCTTCAGGTTCTAGTTCTGTGATTTGAACTTTTACCTTGGTAACACGTCCATTTTTCACCTTATCATTGGTCAGGACGATCTGCTTGTTTTGACTAACCAGTTCATAACTGATTTTTTCAGTTGTTGGAATCGTACCAACACCCGTCAAATAATAGCCGGCGATGGTATCCACATCATCGCTTTCTAGTTCGACACCAAAGTAGTCGTTGAAGTCGTTAAGATTCATGGTTCCCTGTGCAATATAGGTGTCCTCACCGATTTGATGGACTTCGATTTCTGCCCTATCTGTCTCATCATCGATCTCACCGACAATTTCTTCTAAGAGGTCTTCCAGAGTCACCAAACCAGCCATACCACCGTATTCGTCTAGTAAAATCGCCATTTGATTTTGGGTATTTCGAAGCTCTTTAAGGAGGTCATCCACAAAGATAGTCTCAGGCACAAATAGTGGCGTTTGGAGGATTCGCTTCCAGACAATATTTTCAAAACCATCCGCATAGGCAGCGTTTAGCAAGCGCTTGGTATGAATCAAACCGATAACATTGTCTTTATCACCGTCATAAACGGGAATACGTGAGAAATTTTGCTTCAAAATACTTTCGATAATCGTTTGGCTGTCATCCTGAATATCCACCATGAAGGCGTCGGTTCGGGGCACCATCAGCTCACGAGCCATCAGCTCATCTAAAGAGAAGATCCCCTGTAGCATTTCAATCTCATCTGCATCCAGTGTTTCTTCACTATTGGTGAGCATGTACTCTATTTCATCACGTGTCATCTTTTCGTCAGCATCATCAAAGGTCATTGGCGTCACACGACTCAACAAATTAGTTGAAGCAGATAGTAGCCAGACAAAGGGACTTACAATCTTTCCAAGACCAATAATAATTGGTGCTGTTCGAATCGCCAAAGCATCTTTCAGATTGAGGGCAATCCGCTTAGGATAGAGCTCACCAAAAACAATGGAGATATAGGTCAAGAATGCCAAAGAGAGGAAACTTGCAATGGCGTAAGCCGTCTCTCCGCTTCCCATCCAAGATGCGATCACTTGCCCAAGGGTATCCGCCAATTTGGCCCCTGACAAGATGGTAATTAACGTGATACCAACTTGAATCGTTGATAAAAAGTGATTAGGATTTTCAAGTACCTTTAGCAAACGGATATAACGTTTATCTCCTTCTTCTGCTTTTTGCTCTACTCGGGCACGATTTAGTGACACCATCGCCATTTCTGTAGCTGAGAAAAAGGCATTTAAAAAGGTCAATACAACTAAAAGTACAAATTGCAGTAACAAATCCTGACTGCTCGGGTCTTCCATGGTCTTTCTCCTAAAATAGTATCTTGTGTTCCATTATATCACAAATTAACGTAGGAATCACATTATTTTCTAATTTATACAATCGCTCCCTTATCAATGACGGACAAGGGAGCGATTTTTGTTCTTTTGTAGATTGTTTCTAGTTTGTTGTTTCTAGTTTGTCACCGTGACTTGACCTGTTCGGTAGTCAAGCTGGATTCCCTTTTGAACATTTGGGATCAGGACGTTGAATTCCAATTCTCCATCCGAAGACTTGGCTTCAATTTGTGAAGCAGATGGAACCAAATCCTCATTCGTAGCATAGTGGAGAGTTACCCGATAACGGACTCTCTTATTCTGATCTAAGGCTTTCCTAACCAAACTCTCATAGTAGTTCTGCCCTGTCGAATCTTCAGCCTGAGCTTGGTTGGCCCAAGCTGTCTGAACTGCAATGTTCTTGGGATTGCTGGTAGAGGCATCAAAACCATCCAATCCACCTATCAAGGCATAGCCCAGCAGGTGTCCTCTATCAACTGCATGTGTGTAGGCTCCCTTTAGATTCTTAACCTGATGCCAGCCTGGTGGCGTCCAAGAGGTGGATCCATTTCCAGTCTCTTCACGATTCTTATACTGCCGAGTCGCTTTGGATAAGATGGCATTGGCAACAGTTGGAACTGTTTCTTTTCCCACTGTCTTTGTTTTATTATCCGCATAGGGTTTGCTTGAAACCTTGGCATCTAGATTGGTTTTATTGCCATTTACGACAAAGGCACCTGCCCCATTCCATTCTAGACCACCTTTTATTTGATTCTTGATTGACTCGGTTAAGACACTTTCTGCCAACTCCTGACTAGGAGCTTCTGAAGCTTGTTTTTTCTGACTAACCTTGGTTCTAGGGCTATTTGGTGCTGACTGCATCTGCTTGATATAATAGCTTCCAGCAGATAGTAGTAAGAATATGAGTAGCCCTATCAGAGCCTGTCTCGTTTTTTTGTTCATTTTTCTCCTTATTTCTTTAGAAAAAGACTGGTTTCCCAGTCTAATTTCCTGTAAATTTACTAATCAATTCCTGCCATTTCGCTGGAGACAAAATCGCCCATGGATCCTGTCCCTTTCCTAAGATACCATAGCCAACCATCAAGCCGATTCCTAAAGCGAGGAATCCCAGCAAGAGTACGATAAAAATCAACAGTAAGCGACGGAGTACATAACGTATGTTTTTATTCTTCATCCTTAACCTCAATCCGCTGAATCTTTGCTCCTAGCTGAGCTAACTTCTCATGGAAACGGTAGTAACCTCTATCAAGATGGACTAATTTACCGACAACTGTCTCTCCCTGCGCCACCAGACCTGTCAGAATCAAAGCAGCACTAGCGCGAAGGTCCGTTGATAGAACTTCTGCCCCCTGTAAAGCCTGTCCCCCAACAATACGGGCTGTATCACGGATAATCTCCGAATGCAAGCCCATACGGCGCATTTCCTCTAGATGTTGGAAACGATTCTCAAACACCGTTTCCACCATGGTGGATTCCCCTTTTACGACTGTCATCAGCGCTGTAAATTGTGCCTGCATATCTGTTGGGAATCCTGGGTGTGGCAAGGTTTTTACATGAACAGCCTTGAGATTTTCCAGTTGAGAACGGACACGAATACCTTCCGACTCCTCTGTCACCTCAACTCCCATTTCAAGGAGTTTGGCAATCAAGGGGCGATTATGCTCCCAGACTGCATCTCGAATGAGGACATCTCCACCTGTCATAGCTGTAGCCACCATAAAGGTTCCAGCTTCGATACGGTCCTGTACCACATTATGAGTTGTGCCATGGAGTTCCTCGACACCAGTTACTGTGATTGTTTCAGTACCAGCTCCCTTGACCTTAGCCCCCATTTCATTAAGAAGAATAGCAAGGTCAACAATTTCGGGTTCACGCGCAGCATTTTCTATCACTGTCACACCATCAGCTAGAGTTGCTGCCATCATCAGGTTTTGTGTTGCGCCGACACTAGGAAAGTCCATGTAGATATGAGCGCCATGCAAGCGTTCTGCCTTAGCTTCAATGTAACCAGCTGTCTGGCTGATCTTAGCCCCCATAGCTTCCAAACCCTTGAGGTGGAGGTCGATTGGACGACTCCCGATGGTACATCCCCCTGGCATGGATACCTTGGCATGGCCTACACGAGCAAGGATCGGTCCCAAGACCACGATAGATGCCCGCATCTTGCTGACATACTTATACGGAGCTTCCTCCGTGATATCTCCAGTCGCATCGACTTCGACAACATGTGCTTCCTCATCAAAGTCCACCTTGGCATTCAGACCTCGAACCACTTGATTCATGGTGAAAACATCTGACAAGATAGGGACGTTCTGCAAGACTGTCTTACCCTTGCTTGCTAGAATAGTCGCTGCCAACAAGGGTAAGACGGCATTCTTTGCTCCCTCGATGGCCACACTCCCGACCAGACGATTATCTCCGCCTTGAACCACAATTTTTTCCATAGTTGTTTCCTTTACTTTTGATTTTATAACAGTCCCATAAGCGCTTCTTGCCACAGTCGGTACAAACTGATAAAGAATGAACTCAAGATGTAGCCCATTACAATACTAAAGAAGCCTACCAACAAACGAACTTTTTTTGTGTTAGTAGCGGTCACTTTTAAAACCTTTTCCCATCTCACAAGGTCCTTCAAAAGGTAAAAACTCAAATAAATAAAGAGTATATGACTACTTAGAGTGAATAATAATTGAACCATTTGACTATTATACCATCTTCTCTGCTTGCGCGCTAGTTTTCGATTTTTCTACGAATTAGGGGTTCTTTTTGAGGTAATCAATCGCATCCTGCAAGGTTTTTACAGGCACGATTTTCATCTCCGTCTTGATTGTTTTAGCAGCTTCTAGGGCTGTTTCATAGTTGCTTTTCGCATTGGGATCTGCTTTTTTTGCTTCCTCGGTGACTGGATTGTCAGGAGCAAAAAAGATGTTGGCTCCCTGACGAGAGGCTGCAACTACTTTTTTGTCAATTCCACCGATGTCACCAACATTTCCATCGCGATCAATAGTTCCCGTTCCCGCAACGACGCGGCCATTACGAAGTCCTGGATCTGCTATCTGGGTGTAGATAGCGAGACTAAACATGAGACCGGCACTTGGCCCCCCGATACCAGCTGTTGAAAAGCGAATCGGAACGTCACTGGTCACTTCCGTACGATCAATCAAACCAATCCCAATCCCGTTTTTCCCATTTTCGAGAGTGATAATTTTACCCTCCGCAGACTTGACTTTTCCGTCTTCTTCATAAGTTACCTTGACTGGATCTCCTAGTTTTTGAGAGTTGACATAATCAATCAAGTCTTTGGAACTGTCAAACGTCTTATCGTTAACAGCCGTCACGGTATCCGCAATGTTCAGAATGCCCTTAAAAGTTGAATTTTCTGTCACGGTCAAGACATAAACTCCCAAGTACTTGAGTTCGATATCCTTGCCAGCCGTCTTCAAGCCTTGATACTTGGCCATGTTTTGAGAAGTTTGCATGTAGAACTGATTGATCCGCATAAACTCTGCATCAGTAGAGCCACCCGTAGTCTCCTGAGCGCTTCTAATATCCGTAAATGGAGTCAGCCAAGCATAGACCAGATGCGACAGGGTTGCATGTCGAATACCGACTGTCACAAACTGGTAAGCTCCTGCTTCTGTATCTTCTGTTTCATTGACTTTCAAAACTTGACGAATATCTTCCGCTCCACCTGGAACTTCTATGTAGTAAGGCAAGGGTACTACAAAAGCTAAAAAAGTCAATACTAGTGCTAGGATGACATATAAGGGCCATCTAGTTTTTTTCTTCATGTTCTAATTCCTCCACAACACTGTTTGGGACATATTGCTGAATCTCCTGACCAAACTTCAGAAGTTCTCTCACGGCTGAAGAGCTAATATAAAGATGCTCTGGGCGACTATGTAGGTAGACAGTCCCGATTTCTGGAGCCAGTTGATAATTGTAGTAGTCAAAACTAGCCTCATATTGCAAGTCTGTAGCATTCCGCAAACCACGGACAAGAGTTTTAGCTCCCAATCTTCTTGCAACATCAACGACTAGTTGGTCATGAGAAACCAACACCTCTACATTACCTATATGTGCCACAGCTTTTTCGACTGCTCGTTTGCGATTTTCAACAGGGAGAAAACCTTGTTTGTGGGGGTTGTAGAACACCCCGACATAGAGCTTGTCAAAGAGTTTGCTGGCTCGCTCAATGATATCCAGATGTCCATTTGTCATCGGATCAAATGATCCTGTAAATAATCCAATTTTATCTGACATAGACTGTCACCTTACTAATCCCATATATTTTTTCCTTCCAGATACCTAAGCAGGCGATTTCTTCTGGAAGTTCTACAGACTTATCGGTTTCGCAGACAACCATGATTTCTTCTGAGAAGAGATTTCTCTCTGCCATTTTTTCGATATCTGCAACAATTTGTTCTTTTGCGTATGGAGGGTCTAAAAAGACCAGATCAAAGGGACCTGTTACTTGCTCCAAGGCCCGTTCAGCCTCCATCTTTAAGAGCTGAAATTTGGAAACTTCCTTGGTCATTTGGATATTTTCAGCGATGATAGCTTGTGCCCTTCTATCCCGTTCCACTAAGACAGCATGGGACATCCCTCTTGACACAGCTTCAATAGACAGACCGCCACTGCCAGCATAAAGATCCAAGACACGTCCACCATCAAAATAGGGGCCAATCATATTAAAGATAGCTCCACGAACTTTATCTGATGTCGGCCTAGTCGTCTTGCCTTCTAGCGTTTTGATAGGACGCCCTCCGTAGATTCCTGATACGATTTTCATACCGTTTATTATACCAAATTATAGGCAAAAAGAGAAAGAAAACCGAACCTTACGGTTCGATTCCCTACAAGATATTTTCGTAAGTGTCGCGGACTTCTTGCGGCCAAACACTGGTCTGAACCTCTCCGATGTGTTTCTTACGAAGAAGGAACATGGCCATCCGAGACTGTCCGATACCTCCACCGATTGTCAATGGGAAAAGGCCGTTAAGCAGAGCCTTATGCCATTCCAACTCAAGACGATCTTCGTCTCCTGTAAGGGCAACTTGGCGACGAAGCGTGTCTTCATCTACCCGAATCCCCATTGAGGAAAGTTCAAAGGCACAGCCAAGAGATTCGTTCCAAACTAGAATATCCCCATTTAACCCTTTGTAGCCATTTTCAGACTCTGTTGTCCAGTCATCGTAGTCAGGCGCACGGCCATCATGAGGTTTTCCATCAGGTAACTCTCCACCAATACCAATCAAGAAGACCGCACCGAACTCTTTACAGATTGCATTTTCACGCTCTTTTGGTGTCAAGTCTGGGTAACGTTCTACCAACTCTTCTGTATGGATAAAGGTGATTTGTTTTGGCAAGATTGATTCGATATCATAGCGGGCTTCTACGGCTAGCTCTGTCAGACGAATAGCCTTGTAAATCTTTTCAACTGTTTCTTTAAGATAAGCGATATTGCGTTTTCCATTTGGAATCACTTTTTCCCAGTCCCACTGGTCTACATAAACAGAGTGGGTCGCATCTAGCGAATCTTCATCTGGGCGAAGAGCCTTCATGTGGACAAACAGACCTTCTCCTTCACCGAAACCAAAGCGAGCCAAAGTGTGACGTTTCCATTTAGCAAGTGAGTGAACGACTTCATAGGTTTCATCTGGAATTTGCAAGACCTTCACCGATACTGGATGTTCGACACCTGACAGGTTGTCCTGCATACCATCGCCGACCTTGCTCAAGATAGGTCCCTGAACTTCCACGACTTCTAGTTTATCTTTCAAATACTGGGTAAAGGTGTTTTTAACAAAAGAAATTTCTTCTTGCTGATGAATAAAGCTTTTCTTCATAACTACTCCTAAAAAATTAGTTAAAAGCATTATACACCTATTTTCAAGAAAAGGAAAGAGTAAATAAGAAAAAGTCAGTGCTCTTTTGAACACTGACTCTGTCATTCATTAATCGTTTCGACCAAAGATTCGTAAAATGCTAAGGAAGAGGTTGATAAAGTCTAGGTAGATGCTGAGCGCCATTGAGATGACCCAGCCTGTTGCTACTTGCCCTCTTGACTGCTCATAAACATAGCGAATCTTTTGGTTGTCCCAAGCAATCAAACCTGAGAAGACCAAGACCATGGCAATACTAATCATGTAGTCAAAGAAACCACTAGCTAAGAAAATATTCACAATCATGGCAATGATGAGACCAACAAGCGCCGCCATCAAAGCTCGTCCCATTCCACTCAAATCTTTCTTGGTGAAAATTCCGATTGCCGCCATGACAAAGAAAAGAAGGGCACTGGATACAAAGGCTGATAAGACGGTCCCAGGCGTATAGAAGGCTACGACAAAACTCAGCGTAAAGCCATTTAAAACAGAATAAACTAAAAATACTGGGAGAGCTGCTGGACTGTTTTTAGCAGCCATGCTACTCGCAACAAAGACCAGACCAAGTTCTGCAAAAGTTGCAATCATCAACCAGAGACGACCATGCATTAAAAAGTAGACCAATTGAGTCTGAAAGACCGTCAACATCAAAGCTGACACGAGAGCTGACAGACCAATCCCCAGTCCCACAAAGGCATAAACCTTAGCGTAAAATTGATTGAGACCTGAACGTTCTTGAATAATTGTTTGATTCATTCTGATTCTCCTTTTTCTATAAATATGTCTTGATTATAACAAAGTTTTTATAAATTAGCTGAAATAAAACATCAAAATGCCTGCTGCAACTGCCACGTTGAGACTCTCTGCACGGCCCTTCATTCCAATATGAACCAACTGATCAGCACTCTCAACCATGACAGGACTAATTCCCTGTCCTTCATTTCCCATGACTAAAACAAAGTCTTCTAGGGGAGAAAGTTCACGATAGTCCTTGGATTCTTTAGATAAGGTCGTTGCTAGAATGGGTATAGCGGTCTTCTTAGTCTCTTCTACAAAGGTGGCAACAGGCATACGATAGATGGGCAAGTGAAAATGACTTCCTTGCATGGAACGCAGGGTCTTGAGACTGTAGATATCTGCTGACTTGTCTGAAACAATAACCCCTGTAAAACCTGCGGCATCCGCCGTCCGAATCATGGTGCCCACATTGCCAGGATCTTGGACATCTTCTAAAAATAGAAACTTACCCTGACGAAGATCAGGCTGTCCCATTTCTGCTTTTTGAATAACTGCGACAATGCCTTGAGGGGTTTGCGTATCTGCCAAATCTAGCAAAATCTCCTCTGAAACCCAGACAGTTTGAGGAAAAGTAGCTAACTGATCTCGGTGACTTTCCAGAGCAAAGATTTTCTCAATCGTTACTCCTGCTTGAACAGCTTCTTCAAACAAGTGCCAGCCCTCAATCAAATAGGCAGACTTTCGATATTTTTTTTGATGCAATTTCTTGGCATTTTTTACCACAGAATTGGCTTTTGAGGTTATAATAGTCATAGAAATATTATAACACAATCAAAGGGGTTTGGTATGCAAAAGGTTAGAATGATTGCCCAAGGTAGGGTGCAGGGTGTTGGTTTTCGCTGGGGCGTTTATACTCTAGCGCTTGAAATCGGTGGTATCACTGGTCGTGTCTGGAATAATGACGATGGCACAGTGGAAATTCTTGCTCAGGCAGACTCCTCTGCCACTATGGCAAAATTTATCCAAGAAATCCGTAAAGGTCCAACGCCTTTTTCAAAAGTTACCTATCTAGATGTGCAAATGAGCAACTTTTCATCCTATTCGGACTTCAAAGTCGCAAATTAGGTCTCCAGAACTATTGTATATTTTACAAAAAAACAGTAGAATAGAAAGGTATAATTTTTAAAGAAGGAATGAAAACATTGAAATCTATTAAACGTTTTGCTCTCTCTGCTATGGGAGTGGCTATGCTACTCGTCTTGACAGGTTGTGTTTCTGTTGATAAAACGACTGGAGAACCAACAGGATTTATCTGGAACACCATCGGAGCGCCTATGGCAGAGGCTATCAAATACTTTGCTAATGATATGGGACTTGGTTTTGGGATGGGGATTATCATCGTCACCATTATCGTACGCTTGATTATCTTGCCACTCGGTATCTACCAATCATGGAAGGCGACACTTCACTCTGAAAAGATGAACGCCCTCAAGCACGTCCTTGAACCACATCAAACCCGTCTCAAAGAAGCAACAACTCAAGAAGAAAAACTTGAGGCTCAACAAGCTCTCTTTGCTGCCCAAAAAGAGCACGGTATCAGCATGCTCGGCGGAGTCGGATGTTTCCCTATCTTGCTCCAAATGCCTTTCTTCTCTGCTATCTACTTTGCTGCCCAACATACTGATGGAGTTGCTCAAGCAAGCTACCTAGGAATTCCTCTAGGGTCTCCAAGTATGATTTTGGTTGCCTGTGCTGGTGCCCTTTACTATCTTCAATCGCTCCTTTCACTTCACGGAGTAGAAGATGAAATGCAAAGAGAACAAATCAAGAAAATGATCTACATGAGCCCACTCATGATTGTTATCTTCTCCCTCTTCTCACCAGCCAGTGTCACACTTTACTGGGTTGTCGGTGGTTTCATGATGATTCTCCAACAATTTATCGTCAACTATGTCGTTCGTCCAAAACTTCGTCAAAAAGTACGTGAAGAATACGAAAAGAACCCTCCGAAAGTCAGCCCTTCTGCAGGTGCAAGAAAAGACGTGACTCCTAAGCAGGCTCAAGCGATCACAACCAATAAGAAAAAGAAAAACCGCAACTCTGGCAAACAACGATCTAGATAAGACTCAAAAGGCTTAGCTGAAAGGCTAAGTCTTTTTGTATCACAAAAGCCCGATGTCTCCATCAGGCTTCTTTTTATCCATGAACACGTTTCATGTAGTCTTGGTAGCTTTCTGTATCCATCAATTCCTTGGCATTCTTGACACGGTCTGCTGTGGGAGGTTTGACTCCTTCGAGCGAATAAGGAATTCCTAGTTCACGCCACTTGAATTCTCCCATCGTATGATAAGGTAGGATTTCAAACTTGTCAACGTTTTTGAGGGTTTTGACGAATTTACCCAGTTCGATCAAGTCCTCATCTCTGTCTGTCAATCCCGGAACCAGCACATGGCGAATCCAAACAGGCTTCCCAATATCTGATAGGTACTGGGCACAGGCCAAGATGTTTTTATTGGTTTGACTTGTGACAATCTTATGCTGTTCTTCATTGATTTCCTTGATATCCAAGAGAACTAAGTCTGTCACCGCCATGAGTTTATTAAACTTTTCGAGATAACGTGGTGTATTACGGAAAGGAAGGGCACAGGTGTCCAATGTACAGTGAATCCCTTTTTCCTTAGCCTTGGTAAAGAGGGCAATCAAGAAATCAATCTGTAAGAGAGCCTCTCCACCACTGACAGTGATTCCTCCCTTGTCTCCCCAGAAACCACGATAACGAAGGGCTTCTGTCAAGACATCGTCTACTGTCCGTTCACGTGATTTATTGGTCTCCATAGCCCATGTATCAGGGTTATGACAGTACTGGCAACGCATGTGACAGCCCTGCAAAAAGACAATAAAACGAATCCCAGGGCCATCTACCGCCCCAAAACTCTCTGTCGAATGCACCATTCCTGTCACTTGTCCATAGTCAATTGTTTCTTCAGACATATCGTCACCTTCCTTGAAACCGTTTTATAGTTTTATTATATCACGACTTGAGGGAAAAACAAGATTTTTGTCTATTTTTTAGAAAGCAATCTGTTTTTCACTTTCATTTTCATTTTTTTAACGATCGGGTTCAAAATCAAAACCATACAAGGTTGCAAAATAGTCCTCAGGGCGCTCTGCACGGCGGATTTGGCGGGCTTTGCCTTCTTCAGTATAGAGGATTTCTGCCGAGCGTAGTTTGGCATTGTACTGGTAACCCATGGAGAATCCATGTGCACCTGTATCATGAATCACCAGTAAATCACCGATTTCTGTATGAGGTAGTTCGCGATTAATGGCAAATTTATCATTGTTTTCACAGAGTGAACCAACCACATCTACAACCTCAACTGGTCCGTCTGGATGGGTCAGATTGGTGATATGGTGGTAGGCTCCATACATGGCTGGGCGCATGAGGTTGACGGCCGAGGCATCCACACCTAGATAGGTACGGTAGGTTTTCTTTTTATGAGTTACTTTGGTAACGAGAACTCCGTGAGGTGCCAGCATAAAACGGCCCAATTCAGTGAAAATCTTGATCTGATCAAGACCTGCCGGCGTAAGGACTTCTTCATAAACCTTTCGCACGCCCTCACCAATCATAGCAATATCATTTGGCTCCTGGTCTGGGCGATAGTTGACTCCGATTCCGCCAGAAAGATTGATAAAGTCTAGCGAAATGCCCAACTTGTCCTTGATTTCAACGGCTAATTCAAAAAGCTGACGCGCCAACTCTGGGTAGTAGAGATGGGTGACGGTATTGGATGCTAGGAAGGAATGAATCCCAAAAGTCTTGGCTCCTTTTTCCTTCAAAATAGCAAAGGCTTCAAAAAGCTGAGCCTTGGTCATACCAAACTTGGCTTCCCCAGGATTGTCCATGATGTCTGTTCCCAATTCAAAGACTCCGCCTGGATTATAACGACAGGAAATGATTTCTGGAATGCCTGCTGCACGCTCCAGATGTTTAATGTCTTCAAAGGCATCCAAGTTAATTGTTGCGCCTAATTCACGCGCATAAGCATATTCCTTGTCTGGCGTGTTGTTCGATGAGAACATCATCTCAGAGCCTGCAAACCCAAGTTTATGGCTCATCAGGAGCTCCACATAACTAGAACAGTCCACACCACAACCTTCCTCTTTGAGAATTTTCAATATGGCTGGTGTTGGGGTAGCCTTGACGGCAAAATATTCTTTGAATCCCTTATTCCAAGAAAAGGCCTGGTTGACTGCTCTTGCTTTTTCACGAATCCCCTTTTCATCATACAAGTGAAAGGGAGTCGGGAACTCTGAAACAATCGTTTCTAAATCTTCACGGCTGATAAATGGTGTTTTCATAAGCTTCCTTCTATTCTGTTTGCAAAGAAAGGCTGGGACAATCGTTCCAACCTTTAGTTCTATCTCTTATTTGTCTTCGTCAAAGATATTTCCAATCTCAACATCGATGGATTGGTTCTTGACATCAATATTGGTTACCTTCAAGAGTGACTTGTAATCGAACTGCTTTTCACGTTCTTCTTGAGCATTGTCTGCAAAGACTGCGACACCAGCCAATTCAGAGTCGAACTCACGCAAGAGACTGATCATCCCGTTGACAGTTCCGCCACCTTTCAAGAAGTCATCCACGATCAAGACACGACTGCCTGCCTTGAGACTACGTTTTGAAAGGAACATTTTCTCGATACGGTCACCACTGGAACCTGAAACATAGTTGACGCTGACCGTTGAACCTTCTGTGATTTTCAAGTCACGACGCACAATGACAAATGGAACATTGAGGACATTGGCAACTGCATTTGCGAGTGGCACACCTTTTGTTGCTACTGTCATAACGGCATCGATTTTTTGGTCCATAAAGCTATTGGCAATGATGCGCCCAATATTTTTCAAAATGGCAGGCGTACTGAGCAAATCAGACAGGTAGATGTAGCCACCTGGCAAGATACGGTCGCTTTCTGAAAGCTTGTCACGCAAGTCTGCGATCATTTCTTTGGCTTCATGGCTTGAGATTGATGGTGTAAAGATAACGCCACCACCTGCTCCTGTCACAGTCTGAATATGACCGATTTCGATTTCCTCAAAAGCACGCTTGATAATCACGATATCCTCTGAAATCGATGATTTAGCAGATTCGTACTTTTCTGCAAAGGTATTGAGACTTGTTAGTTTGTATGGATTATTAATCAAATAGTTGGAAATGACAACCATCCGATCACTTCTTCTTAATTTCATTTTTATTTACCATTCCATTTAATTTTGATATTTTATCCATTATACCACATTCACATAAAAAAACGAACATTATTGCGTAAAAAATGCTCGTTTTTCTTAAATCATTAATCTAAATCTGGTTTATAGAAGGAACGATTGTCCATAGCGAAAATTTTATTAGTCATCTCTCCTTTGTCCACCAAAGCCAGAGCTGTTGACATCATCATCATGCTGGCGTCTAGATTGTCAATCATATGAATAATCTCTGCCTCCATAATGCGTGGACGGACTGGACTTCCATACTCCAGCAAGCCGTGGTGACTGAGGATGACGTGGCGCAGTAACACCACTTCTTCTCTAGTATCATCGATGCCAAGTTCCATGACTGTCTTGGTAATTTCACTATCGATGAGGGCAATATGGCCGATGAGATTGCCTCGCACTGTGTACTCCGTCTGGTCTGGTCCCGTCAACTCAATAACCTTAGCCAAGTCATGCAACATAATCCCAGCATAAAGGAGGCTCTTGTTGAGCTGAGGGTAGATGTCGCTAATGGCATCTGCCAAACGCACCATGGTTGCTGTATGATAGGCCAAACCCGTTTCAAAGGCATGGTGGTTGGTCTTGGCAGCTGGATAGGAGTAGAATTCCTTATCATACTTGGTGTAGAGACTACGCACGATACGCTGCCAGACAGGATTTTCGATCTTGAAAATCATTTGCGACATGTAGTCACGGATTTCTTTGACATCAACTGGCGACTTGACCTTGAAGTCAGCCGGATCATTGGGTTCCCCAGGCTGAGGCAAGCGAAGCGTGATTTGATTAACTTGAGGTGTATTATTGTAGACTTCTCTGCGCCCCTGCATGTGGACTACTTTCCCTGCGGTAAAGGCCTCAACATTATGAGGTTGGGCATCCCAGAGTTTCCCTTCAATCTCGCCACTATCGTCTTGGAAGGTAAAGGCTAGGTAGTTTTTCCCAGCACGCGTCTGTCTCAGGTCAGCTGACTTGATCAGGTAAAAGCCTTCAAACAGCTCATCTTTTTTCATGTGACTAATCTTCATATTCTTCCTCATTTTCTTGGAAATGGAGTAGATCAAGCGCAGGCTCACCTTCTGATAACTCAATGTGACGGAGCGTCCGCTCGATAGCTGTAGTACGACGGTTTAATAATTCATCAATATTGCCAGAGGCATGTTGGAGATGCTTTTGCGCCTTGACCAGAATGCCTCCGAACTTGCCAAACTCGGTCTTGACACTAGCTAGGGTCTTGCTGATATGGTCAGCACTCTTTTGGATATTGAGAGTTTTGAAGCCAACCGATAGGGAGTTAAGCAGGGCTGATAGGGTACTTGGACCCGCGACAATAATCTGCTCCTCCCGTCTCAAATCATCAAAGAAGACAGGATTGCGGACGATTTCTGAGTAGAGTCCCTCTGTCGGAACAAACAAGACTCCAAAATTGGTCGTCCGAGGTGGCGCCAAGTACTTGCTCTTGATATCCTTGGCAAAACGCTTAACGCTTGCCAAGAGTGACTTGCGACAGCGTTCAATCTCTTCCTTATCACCTGCTTCATAGGCTTCTTCCAAGCGGTAATAATCCGCCAGTGGAAACTTGGAGTCGATTGGCAGGTAGACATATTCCTGGTCGCCTTGCCCAGGCAACTTGATGGCGTATTCCACTCGTTCACTGGAGTTTTCAACCGTTGCATATTCTCGTTCGTACTGGGCTGGTGTCATGATGTCTTCGATGATTTGCCCCAGTTGCAATTCTCCCAGAATGCCTCTCGTTTTGGTTCCAGAGAGAACCTTGTTGAGGGCACCGACATCACGGGCAACTGTCTGCATCTCTCCAAGGCCACGATTAACAGACTCTAGTTGCTTGGAAACTGTCTCGAAGGAAGCCTGCAAGCGCGTCTGCAAGGTTTTTTCTAACTTTTCCTCGACCGTCTGGCGCATTTGCTCCAAGCGTTGCTCATTGGATTCCTGCAAGGCTTGGAGACGTTGGTCGGTCTTGTCTCTAGTTTGGAGGAGATTCTCGTTCATCTCCTGTCTAACTTGCGTCAGACCTTGGTGCAACTCCATTCGCACTTCCTGCAAGCGGTCGCTGACAGCTACTTCCAAGTCTTTTTGGTCCAACTGGCTGGCTTGTCTGGCTTGTTCAAAACGATAATCCAACTGGTCTGACAGATGATCTGACTGATCCTCCAAGCTCTTGCTTAAGTATTTTTCCTGCTTATCCTGCCTTTGCCAAATCAGAAAGAGACCAGCTAGGTTGGCAATTAATAATAGAACAAGTAAACTTTCCATCCTACCTCCTGTCCTTGCTATGCAAGACAACCACATAGCCATCTGGGCAAGTCACCGAAACTTCCCTATCTATATATTCGTTAGAAGCGTACACTTTTTTAAAGAAAAAATTTTCCTCTGTCAACTCATACTTGGCACCAAGAATGGTCAGCTGGCTATCCCGAACTGGCATAAAGGCTAGATAGTCGTAGTCTGAACGCGGTTCAAGCTGACTGGTTCCTTCTGGACAATAGGCAATCAAATTTTGCCCGTCCTCAATCGCTATCTGACGCATATAGGGTGCCAGCTTGGGATTGCTAGGCAGAAAGACATTAGCCAGCATATGGTCAATACGGCCACCCAAAGCACCGAAAATAGTAACCTGGGCCTGAGGATTTTGCTCGAAGATGGTTAAGAGAGCCAATTCCAAATCTGTATCATCTTTTTCTGGTCTCGCTTGGACAAAATACTGAGCACGTTTTTGAATCAACTGACGCTCTTCTGCGGTTACAGAATCAAAATCTCCAACTGCTAGAGCTAGAGGAAGTCCTTCTTCCATGACCCAAAGCGAGCCTCGATCCACACCGACAAAGCAATCAAAATTCGTCCGATAATGACCGCGATCTCCGCCTGCAAAAACGGCAACTCTAGTCCAGTTGTTTTCTGAGAGTTTGCACTCGTTCATTGACATCTCCCTTAAAGACATAGGATCCTGCTACAAAAACGGTCGCTCCAGCTTCTTTGGCTTGAGCAATAGTTTGAGCATCGATTCCACCATCAACTTCGATCTCAAAGTTCAATCCTTTTTCCTCACGAAGGGCAACCAACTCACGAACCTTGTCCATAGTTTCAGGTAGGAAAGCTTGCCCACCAAAGCCAGGATTAACCGTCATGACCAAGACTTGGTCAACTAGGTGAAGGACGTGCTTGATTGCCTCCACAGGTGTCCCAGGATTGATGACAACCGAAGGTTTGACACCGAGCGAACGAATTTTTTGGAGGGCGCCATGGATATGAGGAGTTGCTTCCACATGAATACTGATGATATCCGCTCCTGCACGCGCAAAATCTTCTAGATGATGCTCAGGATTTGATACCATCAAGTGGCAGTCAAAGACCATCTTGCTATGAGGACGAAGAGCTTCAACCACACCTGCACCAAAACTGATTTGTGGTACAAAGTGACCGTCCATGATATCGATATGGGCATATTCTGCCCCAGTTGCTTCTAGGCATTTGATTTCACGTTCAAAGTTGGCATAATCTGCTGCCAGAATTGACGGAGCAATCTTGTATTGAGACATAGGTTTCTCCTTATTTTGGAATTTTTTTGCTGACTTTTTTATAGGTTTCTCTGCGATTTTCAATTTCACTGAGGAATTGCAGGTAGTTGTCAAAACGGAAGGTTGCAATGGTACCCTCTTCAACAGCTGGTTTGACTGCACAAGACGGCTCATGGGTATGGGTACAAGTACGGAACTTACAATCTCGACTGACACTAGCAAGCTCTGGGAAGGCCTGATTGAGGTCTTCAGCCGTTGATACTTCATAATCCAAGGATGAAAATCCCGGTGTATCTGCGATTTTACCCCCATTGAGGTTGTAAAAACTAACAGCTCGAGTGGTATGGCGACCGCGACCTAGACTATCTGAAATTTCTCCTGTCTCGAGATTGAGGTCTGGTGCGATTTTATTGAGAAGGGTTGACTTCCCAACACCTGTCTGCCCCATAAAGACCGTCACTTTACCTGTCAACAAAGGTAGTAGTTCTTCCTTACTGGTCACAAAGTCGTAACCAATGGCACCATAAGTCTGCTGGTAAAAATCCAGCTCTCCCCTATCTTCTAGCAAATCCATTTTAGAAATATAAACGATGGGATGGATGCCCTTGTGTTCCAAAAGAACCAAGAAACGATCCAGTAAGTTGCTGTTGAAGTCTGGTTCCTTGACGGACATGATCACCACAGCTTGATCAATATTGACAATAGGCGGACGAACCAAACTGTTTTTCCGTTCGTGAATCTTGAGGATATAGCCTTCTGAATTTTCCTCGGCAGAGAAATCTACCCAATCCCCAACATAGGGCGTATGACCTTTTTTGCGGAAATTTCCACGCGCGCGTGTCTGATAGACTTGGCCATCACTCTCCACATAATAGAAGCCCGCCAAGGCTTTAATGATTTGTCCCTGCATCTTAGAGTCCTTGTCCTTTAAGCGCATCTGCCAGACTAGCAAATTCTTCTAAGCTGAGAGCTTCACCACGCACAGATGGTGACAAGCCTGCCTGATCCAAAGCCTTGGTCAGTTTATCCTTGATTTCTTCAGTCTTGCCAAAGTAACCTGTCAGGTTATTCCACAAGGTCTTACGGCGATGAGTGAAACTGGCCTTGGAAACCTTAAAGAAGAAGTTCTCATCTTCTACTGCTACAGCTGGCTCTGGACGACGCACCATTTTCAAGATGGCTGAGTCCACATTTGGCGCTGGCACAAAGACCGTACGAGGCACGATGAAGGCAACCTTAGCTGTCATGTAATACTGAACCGCAATCGACAAACTACCGTAAGCCTTGGTATTTGGCTGTGCTGAGATGCGATCCGCCACTTCTTTTTGCATCATGACAACAAACTCACTAAAAGGAATGCCACTCTCGATCAAGTGCATGAGAATAGGCGTTGTGATATAGTAAGGCAAGTTGGCTACTACCTTAATCGGCAGGTCTGGATTTTTGAAATTCTGGATATGCTGAGCTAGGTCAACTTTGAGAATATCCTCGTTGACTACTGTTACATTGTCAAAATCACGTAAAGTATCTGCCAAAATAGGTACCAAACGGTGGTCAATCTCAAAGGCCATGACCTCTGCCGCACGCTCAGCCAAAAATTCTGTCAAGGCACCAATCCCTGGCCCGATTTCGATAACGTTAACCTGATCATCAATCTCAGCCGTATCCACGATTTTTTGAAGGATATTGGTATCCGTCAGGAAATTCTGCCCGAAGGACTTTTTAAAGGTAAAACCGTGACGCTCCAGCACTGCCTTGGTCACGCTATAATCTGCAATTCTCATTTATTCTCTTTTCTATTTATTAGCTAAAAATAATATATAAAACCCACATAATTACTAGTGCCAACAAAATCCAAAACACTAAAAGAACACGAGACTTGTTCCCTTTTGAATCAGCTCCAGTCGTATCTAGCACTTTCTTATCTTCTTGGGGGTTCATTTTCTTCAGTTCATCCTGATAGGCAACCGAATCTACAATATTGTCTTCTGGCAACAATTCTGAAGCATAATAATCAGGAAAGCCCATAGCAAGACCAATTAAGTTCTTTTCTGTCACAGAAAAATCTAAATCTTTGGGTTGATTTTCCCGAATAGCTCGTATATTTTTTAACAGTTTATCAGAAACAACAGACACTTGGTCCATAAAAACAACATCTAAAAGATCAAATCCGAGCACATCACCGTCTTTGACATTTGCAAGAATATAACGGACAAAGTCATCATATAGTTGCACGGATTGCGGGGCATTCTCTTCTAAAAAAGATCGGTTTTTGAGGGCATTCTGCTGGAATTTTTCAATAGAAAGCAAGATATCTACATTCTGCTCTTGGTAAAATCTTTCTGCTTGCTCTTCATCTTCTTCCAGTTTTTCTGCTGTTTCCCAGAGAGCAATCGGAGCTTTTAAATCTTCTTCATCCCAAAACAATTGCCAAAAATAGGGTATTGTGTAAATTCCCGCTGTTAGAATACGGGCTTCATCTCCGTTTTTTAAGTAAATATAACTTCTATTTGCCATATCATTTCCTTTCACAATCTTTGAAAAAGGTTAGTGGTTCAAGTAGGATGTAGATAAAACTATAAAGTTTCTAATTTTTCATGCCCAATCGAAAACCTAGACTTCATTTAAAAAGATGTTTCATAAAAGCACCAAGGGACGATAACAATACATGACCAGTTCAACCTCGGTCAGGACATCATCTGCAATTCTCATTTATTCTCTTTTCTAATATAGTATGCTTCCGGAGTATAATGATAGAGCAAAACAAATAAGGGAATCTCAGTAATTCCTTCCAGCATCTCTTTTAAGACCGCATCTGGATGGATAATCTCTCGTGTTTTGGTGAAATAAACACCTTGTTCCCCATTTCGATTACGGAGTTCCCGAGCGACATTGTTTCCTCGAACAGACGGCAAATATCGTTCCTTTTCTAGAAAGTCAAAAAATTCTTTCACCGTCATATCTTCAGGAATCTCAAATTCTGTCTCATGGGGCAGTACATCATCCCCCATACACACAGACTCTCTGTCAACTTGTATTTTCATTTCGATCTGTCCTTTAAGTTTCTATTTGAACGCTATCAAAATAAATCTAGGTACCTCTATTGTAACACATTCCCTTTGTATTTTTGGGCTATCTAGCTATTATCATAACTTTCCATAGCCTCTTCCACTTCTGCCAAGGTTATCCCAAATAACTCTAAGCGCTTGAGGAGTTGCTTGCCGTTGGAATAGCCGATGCGGAGCTGTTCGCCTAGATACTCTCGGCGTCTACGACTGTCTGCTCCCGCTAGGAAACCTAGGCGAATCAAGTCACCACGACTGATGTCAAACTCGTTCTCGTTTTCAAATTGCTCTGTCACCTGAGTGAGCGCTGTTTTCATATCTTCATAACTAGCATGTTCAATCCCCAGAGACCGTCCCTTGGTCTTGGACTTGGGAACCGCTTCATCTCGCTTGAGAAAGGCATGCTGGACTGTTGGAATGGCCGTCATAATCATGCGCCGGATCCGCTCCCCATTAAAATCTGGATCTGTAAAGACAATGACTCCATGCAATTCATGCAGGCGCTGAATGCGTTCTATATCCTGGTCATTTATTGCCGATCCTCGTGTCTCATAGGTCTCTACGTCAAAGTAACGTTTGAGATTAGCTGTATCATCCCGTCCTTCGACTACGATGACTTGGGAAATTTTTTCTTTCATGATTGTTTTTCCAATCCAAAAATCCGCTCTGCATTTGCAGTCGTTACTGCGGCTAACTCCTCAGTCGTCATCCCACGCAAGTCGGCGATAAAGTCCACCACATAGCGAGTATAGGCTGTTTTGTTTTCACGGCCACGTTTAGGAACAGGAGCCAGATAAGGCGCATCCGTTTCTACCAAAATCTTGTCTAACGGAAGTTCTCTAGCAGCCTCTTGGATATCCGTCGCTTTCTTAAAGGTCACCACACCTGAGAAAGAAATGGTCATGCCAAGCTCGACAAACTTCTCAGCCCACTCCAAAGAACCTGAGAATGAGTGCATAATCCCACCTCGTGGACCAACGCCCTCGCTCTTGATAATCTCATAAGTATCTTCTAGCGCATCACGAGTGTGGACCACAAAGGGCAAATTCAAGTCCTTAGACAGCTGAATCTGACGACGAAAAACCTGTTCCTGCACTTCCTTAGGTGCTGTCATCCAATGGTAGTCCAGGCCAATCTCACCCAAGGCAACAATCTTAGGATGTTTTAGTTTTTCAAGCAAGTAAGCTTCGACCTCGTCTGTGTAAGTCCCTGCTTCCGTCGGATGCCAGCCAATAGTTGCGTAGAGTTGCTCATACTCATCTGTCAATTCTAGGGCTCGTTCAATGGTTGGCTTATCAAAACCAACAATATTCATCTGTGTCACACCCATCTCAGCAGCCAAGGCGATTTCTTCTGCCTCACGTCCTGCAAATTCTTCTACATTTAAATGTGTGTGCGTATCAAAAATCATCTCTTCTAACCTCATTTTCTTCCATCTATTATACCAAAAATAGCATCCCTCGGCTTGTAAAAATATTCTAATACCAATCATTCTCCCTTGACTGCCTTTTTTCAAAGCAGTATAATAACACTTATTGAAATTTTCAGCAAAGGAAAAGAAAATGTTTAGAAAATTAAAATATACCTTTATCGGTCGACCACTCAAGTCTCTCACAGATGGTGAAGGGGGATTACTTGGAAAAATGCAGGCACTTGCAATGTTATCTAGTGATGCCCTGTCTTCTATTGCCTATGGACCTGAACAAGTCATTCTCGTTTTAGTCAGTCTCTCTCCTCTCGCTATCTGGTGGAGCCTCCCTATCGGTATTTTTGTCCTCTTACTGCTCGCTAGTTTGACCATTTCCTATCGTCAAATCATTCATGCCTATCCTCAAGGTGGAGGAGCTTATATGGTTACTCGAGAAAATCTATCTCCCGAGCTAGGCTTGATTGCTGGAGGTAGTCTGCTGGTTGACTACATGCTGACTGTGGCGGTATCGGTATCATCTGGAGCTGACGCTATAACAGCAGCCCTCCCTGCCCTCCACCCTTACAACCTCCACATCTCCATTTTTCTAGTTTGCTTGCTCATGCTCTTGAATTTAAGAGGATTGAAAGAATCTGCCAGCTCTCTGATGATTCCCGTCTACCTCTTTATCTTCAGTACCGTCTTTCTCTTGCTTTATGGGTTCTTTCAACTATTTACAGGGTCCCTAAACTACCAGGCAACTTCAACCATTGGGCAAACCGTTCCAAGCCTTTCCATCGTTCTCCTATTGAGAGCCTTTACCAGTGGCTCTGCCTCTCTGACAGGGGTTGAGGCTATTTCAAATGCGGTACCATTTTTCAAAACTCCGAAAGAAAAGAATGCTGCTCAGACCTTGACCATCATGTCGCTGATTTTAGGATTTCTTTTTGCAGGCATTACCTTCCTAAACTACTGGATGGGCATCACTCCTCAAAATGGAGAAACCATCCTCTCGCAAATGGCCAAGGGCATTCTTGGTGATTCATTCTTTGGTCATGCTAGCTACTATCTCTTCCAGTTCTCAACAGCCTTGATTCTAGCTGTAGCTGCAAATACTGGCTTTTCAGCCTTCCCTATGTTGGCCTACAATATGGCTAAAAACAAGTACATGCCCCATCTCTTTATGGAAAAAGGGGATCGTCTTGGCTACTCCAACGGTATCTTAACTCTGGCTTTTGGAGCTATGATCCTTCTTCTCATTTTTAACGGGAATACTGAACGCTTGATTCCTCTTTATACTATCGGGGTCTTCGTTCCCTTTGCCCTTTCTCAGACTGGTATGATTCGCCATTGGAAAAAGGAAAAAGGAGCAAACTTTTTAAAACCTGCCTTTGCTAATATCCTTGGGGCCATCATTTGTTATGCTATTGTCCTCATTTTACTCCTCTTCAGACTGGGTGATATCTGGCCATTCTTCCCAATTATCCTAGTTCTTACTTTCCTCTTTTTGTCCATTCACAGCCATTACCAAAAAGTGGCAAAACAGCTACGACTCTACGAAGGAATTGAAAAGCGCACTTATGACGGCAACCTTGTCCTTGTTCTAGTAGGGAATGTTACTCGAGTAAGTATCGGAGCCATTAACTACGCTCAAAGTATCGGTGATGAAGTGTTAGCCATGCACATTTCTACTAAAGAAACGGCAGAAAAAGACCAAGAAATTCTTCAGGAATTTGCCGACTACTTCCCAAATATCACTCTGAAGAATATCAATACCAGCTACCGCGACATCATCACCCCTAGCGTTAAGTATGTCAAACGAATCGCCCAAGAAGCTAAGCAAAAAAACTACACCGTTACAGTCCTTGTACCACAGTTCATCCCTAACAAGCCTTGGCAAAATATCCTGCACAATCAAATGAGCCTCAAACTAAAATACGCTCTCAGATGGCATGAAGACGTCGTTGTCGCCAGCTACTCTTATCACTTAAAAGAATAAAGAAAAGGCCCTACCAGAACCAAAAAGCGTCTGGTGGGGCCTTTTTCTGAATCCAGCCACTATGCTTAACTAAAAAGCATGACTAGGAATATTATTGAATGTGGTTAGCTAGATCTTCCTGAGCTTTTTTATTGGACTCGGTTTTTTCTTTTTGCCATTTTTCATAAAGTTCTTGATACTGTTTCGCAGTCACGGGATCTTTTTGCAACTCAAGGTATTTGTAGTTGTCCGCATCCCCTTTGTGTCCGACAAATGAGAAGGCTCCTGTGAACGGTACAGTCTTACGGAAGATTGGATTAGCTCCTCCACTTTGAACCGGCAGAAAGAGAGCACTATCTGTTAGCCAAGCTTGAACTTCGGCAAATTTCTCATAGCGAACCTGAGTGTTTTCAACTTCTTTATCTGCCTCATCCAACAACTTCTTGTAGGTAGAGAGACCGATTTTTTCCTTGACATCATTGTCTTTTCCTGGAGTCAAGCCAAGATTTTTTAGCTGAGAACCAGAGTCTGGATCCAAGAGGTCAAGATAGGTCTTAGGATCAGAGTAATCTCCGCTCCAGCCTGAGATGTCGATGTCATAGTCCTTTTGTTCAGCTGTGTCAGCAAAGAAGGTTGCATTGTCTTTCTCGTCTGGAGAAAGTTGAATCACATCGATAACAATATTGTCTGATCCAAGTATCTCTTCAACTGTCTGTTTGAAAGAACTGGCTTGCTGTACGTCCAACTTAGCAGTCTGATCCACCGGCATGTCTAAATGGATAGGGAAGGTCACACCTTCTGCCTGCAAGCTTTCTTTGGCTTTGGCAAATTCTGCCTTGGCTTTGTCAGCATTCAAGAAGGCAGGCTGAGCATCGTTTAGATTGACATTAGCCCACTCTGAACCGTAGTTGACTATCTTTTCATTGACAGCATCTCCGAAGTTTTTCCCACCGATTTGAACAAAGTTACTTGGTGTGACTATGTTTCGAAGGATACGGTCAGCTCCATCCTCTCCATTTGTCTGTGCGGCATAGGCATGACGATCAAAGGCAAAGTTAATCGCCTGACGGAAGTCCTTATTTTGCATAGCTGCACGAGAATCCGCCTTTTCTTTATCCGTCTGTTTCATGGTTTGATTGTAACTTTGACGGTTGACATTGAAGAGATAATAGAAAGTCACAGCATCCTGAGGAGTATAGGTAATCTTATCTTCATTCCCTTTTTTCAACTGGTCAAAGACAGAACTTGTCGGGAAGATACGGCCATCTGTGTAGTTACCTTCTAAGAATCCTCTAGCCAAACTATCTTGGTCTGAACCATCATAGAAGGAAAGTTTAACCTTCTCAATTTTCACATTGTCCTTATCCCAGTAATTAGGGTTCTTTTCAAACTCAATTAAAGATTTTGATGTGAAAGACTTAAACAAGTATGGCCCATTTGACAGGATACTAGATGGGGTAACACTTCCAAAATCATCTCCCTTAGATTTCAAAAAGGCTTCATTGACAGGGCTCAAAATTCCCCCTGTTGTCTTTGAATTCCAATAAGACTCCGGCTTGTTCAAGGTGTATTGGAGAGTATAGTCGTCCACTGCCTTGACTCCAACCGTCTCAAAGTCAGATGTTTTCCCCTCAACATAGTCTGCCAAACCTTTGATGGAGTCTTGTACCAAATACAAGTTTTCAGCCTTTTTATCCGCTGCATACTTAAGACCTGTCACAAAGTCATGTGCTGTAACTTCAGCATACTCTTCTCCTTCAGAGGTATACCACTTAGCCCCTTGGCGGATTTTATAGGTATAGGTTAAACCGTCTTTTGATACTGTCCATGACTCTGCCATAGAAGGAACGAGATTGCCGTATTTATCATTTTCCAACAAACCATCGATCAAGTTTGTCGTAATGCTAGAAGTCGAGCCACGTGTCGAAGTGATATAGTCTAATGTATCTGGATTGCTGGCAAATACATACGAGTAGGTTTTATCTGTATTTGATTGTGCCGAACTACAAGCCGCCATCAAGAAGCTTGCGCTCAAAATTCCAGCCCCTAGTAGGAGGGCTTTTGATTTCTTCATAACTGTTCTCCATTTTTTATAGTATGTGAAATATTATACACTATTTCAGAAAAAATATAAAGCATTTACAGACTGATATTATAGGAAAAAGAAAAGCCAGTAGACTCGAGTTCCTACTGACTTCTTTATTGAATTCGTTTGGATTAAGCAGCCAAAACTTTGCGTCCTTTACGACGACGAGCTGCCAATACGCGACGACCGTTTTTAGTTGACATACGGTTACGGAATCCGTGTTTGCGCGCACGACGAAGTTTACTTGGTTGATAAGTACGTTTCACGATGAATACCTCCTCATAGATTTTGTATTCGTTTAGCCGGCTATAAAGTGATCAGTTACTAAACATACTTTACTATTCTATCTGATTCTGCCACTTTTGTCAATAGTTCCAAGCAAATGTTTTCGAGCTTTTCCTATGAAAGCCCTTATCTACGATACTGTTTCAAGAAACGAGTCATCTTTTCTTGGATTTGTGCTAATTCGTCCACTCGTGGGAGGTAAACGATACGGAAATGGTCTGGTTCTTGCCAATTAAAGCCGCGACCATGAACCAAGAGAACCTTTTCTTGTTTCAAGAAATCAAGAACGAACTGTTCATCATCATCGATGCGGTACATATTGCGGTCAATTTTAGGGAAGATATAAAGACCCGCCTTAGGTTTGACTGCAGACAAACCTGGAATATCTTGAATGGCATTATAGATAAAGTTTCTTTGCTCATAGATGCGACCACCAGGAAGGAGTAATTCATCCACTGACTGGTGCCCACCTAGTGATGTTTGTACGACTTGCTGGGCCAAAACATTAGAGCAAAGGCGCATATTGGACAGCATATTGAGACCTTCGATATAGCCTTTAACATGGGTTTTAGGCCCAGACAAGACCATCCAACCTACACGGAAACCAGCGATACGGTGGGATTTTGACAGACCATTCATGCTGACACAGAAGACATCTGGTGCCAAGCTTGCCACAGGCGTGTGTACATGCCCATCCATCACCATGCGGTCATAAATCTCATCTGCAAAGATGATCAAATCGTTTTGACGAGCGATTTCAATAATCTCCAACAAAAGTTCCTTAGGATAAAGGGCTCCAGTTGGGTTATTGGGGTTGATAAGGACGATTGCCTTGGTGTTGGAAGTGATTTTTGACTTAATATCGTCAATATCTGGGTACCACTCTGCAGCTTCATCACAGATATAGTGAACGGCATTTCCCCCAGCTAGGCTGACCGCAGCTGTCCAGAGAGGATAGTCTGGCATAGGCACCAAGACCTCATCGCCATTATCCAAAAGCCCTTGCATGGACATAACAATCAGCTCACTGACACCATTTCCAAGGTAAATATCATCAATATCCACATTTGGGAAGTTCTTCAGTTGGCAATACTGCATGATGGCCTTACGGGCTGAGAAAATCCCTTTGGAGTCAGAATATCCCTCACTATCACGCGCATTCATAATCAAGTCATGAATGACCTCGTCTGGCGCTGTAAAGCCAAATTCTGCTGGATTTCCTGTATTCAGACGTAAAATCTTTTCTCCGTTTGCTCGCATCCGCATGGCTTCTTCCAAAACAGGGCCACGGATATCATAGGCAACATGCTCTAACTTACTAGACTTGTTATATTCTTTCATCTTGTTTCCTCAATTCATCGAGATAGTAACATTATACCACTAGAAAGGGATTGCGACAAGTTTCCTGAAATGAGCAAGCAAAGAAAAAACTCATAACGACTAGGTTCTCACCGTCTAAATAACTAGAATGCAGAAGCATTTTTTCACATACCAAAAGACAAACCTAGAAAGACCAATGCTAAAAAGGAATCATACAAAAGATTAAACATGAGAAAGAGCCCCCACGTGACCAAATAGTCCAAGTGACCACTTCTCTTTGCAATCACAAATAAAATGATGTGGTAGACTAGGTGAAAGAGAAGAAATCCAACAAAACCTGGATAGAGAATAGGCACGACTCTTTCCAGCTGCCAAAGCATCACTACTTCTCCTACAAGCGATGCAAGGATAATTCCATGATAAAGAAAACTTATTTTTTTAGAAGCTTGAACAAAATCTTTCATACTTTCTCATCCCCTCGCTGTGTTTCCTACTATCCCGTTTTCTTTTATTTTAACATATCTCCACCAAATCGAATCTCCGATAATATTTATCTAAAATATGATTTTTACTTTACTTCTTTAGTGAAAAGGGTTACAATAAAAGTAAGAAAATTTCAGGAGGTTTCATTATGGCACAACGTTACCAAAATGTTATGGTTGCAATTGATGGTTCTAAAGAGGCAGACTTGGCTTTTGTTAAAGGTGTTTACACTGCTCTACGCAATGATTCCAAGCTCACCATTGCCCATGTTATTGACACACGCGCTCTTCAAAGCGTGTCTACCTTTGATGCTGAAGTTTACGAAGAACTCCAAGTCGACGCTGAAAGTTTGATGAAAGAGTACGAAAAACGTGCAAAAGATGCGGGTGTGACCGATATTCATACCGTCATCGAAATGGGAAATCCAAAAACTCTCCTTGCCCGTACCATTCCAGACGCAGAAAATGTTGACTTGATTCTCGTCGGTGCAACAGGTCTTAATGCCTTTGAACGCCTCTTGGTTGGCTCTTCATCTGAATACATCCTCCGCCACGCAAAAGTTGATTTGCTGGTCGTGAGAGAACAAGAAAAAACATTATAGGAACACAAAAGGAGCCTGCTAGGCTCCCTTTTTTCTTACTTACTTATTTCTCTCTTTATGTCGCTCATAAGCCTTGAGTTGTCGCTGCAGTTCCTTTCTGATAGCAGGTTCTGGAGCATATTTTTCGTCCCAGTCATCCGGTTTTAAGATTTTATGTGTAACTGGATCAAAATGGGCTTTTCCATCAGGAAAAACCTTCCCCATGTTTGCCTCATGCACAATATCAAAGATGCGTTCTGGATCCACTCCCATCAAGGCAAAACTGCCGTAAGTAAAATACAGTGTATCGATTAAGGCATCAACCTGCCCGATTAGATCTTTTTGGGCAGGCGTTTTTTGCCTCACCTTTTCGGCCGCCTTATCAAGTGCCGCATGCATGCTTGCAAGCGACTGCTGGAATTCTTCCTCCGAAGAACTTGCTGCACGAACAAACTCCACTAATTCTTCAATTTTAAAGTCTGCGCGGTGGGTTGCACCTTCAGCATCCCATGCCTGTGGCTCTTCTTGAGTTCGTTCATCCATCATGTGGTGGAAGGTTTTAACCTTATTAAAGTGGTAGTCTCGACTGACAAACACTTTTTCTGAAGCCAAAACACCAAAGTGCTCGAGCGCCTTGTGGATACCATCTTGTTGATTACTTGCCGTAATATGCTTGGCAACTTCTTTGACGCTGCTACTGCCATTTCCCATGGCTACAGACATACCAACACCCGCCAACATTTCTAGGTCATTGTCTGAATCACCGAAAGCCATGACTTGGTTGAGATCAAAACCATACTCTTTCCCGACTCGGCGAATGCCTTCTAGTTTGGAATTTCCTTGGTTGATAATATCCGCAGCGAAGGGATTGCTTCGAGTTAGTTTCAAGTCTTCAAAATCAGCTGCTGCCTTCTCAGATTCTTCTGGCGTCATCAGCATTAACACTTGATAGATTGGCTCATTGATCAAACGAAGTAGGTCATCTTCCTTTTGAGGGACTGCCTTACTAACCATTCGATTAAAGGAACGGCTAACGGTTCTTGTTAAGCCAGTTGGAATGAAACGGCTAACCAGCTGTGAAAAGGAGCCGAGACCAAATGACATAATTTTCGAACCAACAACAGCATGCTCGGTTCCAAGAGCGATTTCTTTTCGCTCCTTTTTAGCATAGGCAATCAATTGACGCAGGCTTGACTTAGCGATTGGGCTTGCAAAGAGTACCTTTTCTTTATTAAAAATGTATTGGCCATTGTAGGTCACCGCAAAATCCAAGTCCAAGTCTTCCATCAATTCCTTGACAAAAAACGGCCCTCGTCCTGTCGCTACTCCAACAAGTACCCCTTGCTCCTTGACAATCTTAATCGCGTCCTTAGTGGATTTCAAAACACTCTTACGATCGTTGACTAGCGTTCCATCGATATCAAAAAAAACAGCTTTGACTTCCATCCTATCCCATTCTCCCCTTTTGTGTTACAATGATTATACCACATTTCAGAAAGAGTGAGTAATTCATGCCTAAGAAAATCCTTGTTTTACATACAGGTGGGACTATTTCCATGCAAGCAGACGCCTCTGGCGCAGTTGTGACCAGCCAGGACAATCCCATGAACCATGTATCCAATCCACTTGAAGGGATTGAGGTTCATGCCCTAGACTTTTTTAATCTGCCAAGCCCCCATATCAAACCTAAACATATGCTTGCACTCTATCATAAAATCAAAGAGGAAGCTAATAACTACGATGGAGTTGTCATCACACATGGTACAGATACCTTAGAAGAAACAGCTTACTTTCTTGATACCATGGAAATCCCACACATGCCCATCGTTCTAACAGGAGCTATGCGTAGTTCAAACGAACTCGGTAGTGATGGAGTTTATAATTATCTGAGTGCTTTACGAGTCGCCAGCGATGACAAAGCAGCCGACAAGGGTGTGCTGGTCGTCATGAATGATGAGATTCACGCAGCAAAGTATGTAACCAAAACCCATACGACCAACGTCGGTACCTTTCAAACTCCTACTCACGGGCCTCTCGGTCTCATCATGAAGCAAGAAATCCTCTACTTCAAAACAGCTGAGCCTCGTGTCCGTTTTGATCTCAAACATATTCAAGGTCTGGTTCCCATCATCTCGGCCTATGCAGGTATGACAGATGAGCTGATTGATATGCTTGACCTAGATCACCTAGATGGCTTAGTCGTTCAAGCTTTTGGAGCAGGTAATGTACCCAAAGAAACAGCTCAAAAATTAGAAAGTCTCCTCCAAAAAGGCATTCCAGTCGCCTTAGTTTCACGTTGTTTTAACGGAATTGCAGAACCTGTTTATGCCTACCAAGGTGGAGGGGTGCAGTTGCAACGAGCTGGTGTTTTCTTTGTCAAAGAACTCAATGCTCAAAAAGCTCGCCTCAAATTATTGATTGCTATCAACGCTGGGCTAAAAGGACAAGAACTTCGCAATTACATGGAAGGTTAAAATTGAAAATCAGGAAATCGAGAAGATCTCCTGATTTTTTCTATTTGCGTTTTCGTGTCGAACGACGTTCTGTCAAACCGTGAGGCAGGAGAACTTCACGTTCCTCCAACTCTTCCTTGTGCATGATTTTAGTCAACATACGCATGCTGATAGCACCTAGATCATAAAGAGGTTGGGCAATCGTTGTCAGATTTGGACGAGTGAATCGTGCAATCTGAGAATCATCTGTCGTAATGATTTCAAACTCTTCCGGTACAGAAATACCGTGATCTGCCAAGCCATTTAACACACCCGCAGCCAATTCATCACCTGTCACAACTGCAGCTGTAGCCTGTGAAGAAACCAAGCGTTCTGCCAAGGCATAGCCATCATTATAGCTGTATTTAGACTCAAATACCAAGCCCTCGCTATAAGGGATTCCTGCCTTTTTCAAAGCTTCCTTGTAACCAATCAATCGAATTTTGCCGTTGATATCATCAACAAGTGGCCCGCTGACAAAGGCAATCTTTTCATTTTCCTGAAGCAAATGAGTTACTGCATCAATCGTTGCTTGTTTGTAGTCAATATTAACACTTGGCAACTGGTGTTCGATATCCACCGTTCCTGCAAGGACAACTGGTGTCCGAGATCGAGAAAATTCTGAACGAATCTTTTCAGTCAAGTGATAGCCCATAAAAATGATCCCGTCAACCTGTTTTGAAAAGAGAGTATTAACTACTGAAACTTCTTTTTCATCGTCTTCATCACTGTTGGCTAGGACGATATTGTACTTATACATCTCTGCAATATCATCAATCCCCTTGGCTAGGGTTGAAAAATAGCCATTAGTGATATTTGGAATCACAACACCAACTGTCGTGGTTTTCTTGCTGGCCAATCCACGCGCTACCGCATTTGGACGGTAGTCAAGACGATCGATCACCTCTAGAACTTTTTTACGAGTATTCTCTTTGACGTTCTTATTGCCATTCACTACACGGCTAACAGTTGCCATTGAAACCCCAGCTTCACGGGCAACATCATAAATCGTTACTGTATCATCTGTGTTCATTCTGTTTCCTTTCTATATTGAAAATTTCGCTTTCATACATCTGCTTACTCCATTTTATCACTTATTGTAAACACTTTCAAGTATTTTTTAGAGAAACTTTGAAAAAATTTCACAACCTATTCCCATTTTGAAAAAGCGAGTACGATTTCTTGATTTTTGGGATGTTTTGCTGTATGATAAGGAAAAATAAAAGGAGGGAGGGAAAATTTATGGCTTTTACAAATACTCAGAGACGTTCGGCCAGTTTTGGCGTTGTGACCAGCTTGCCTGACGATGTTATCGACTCTTTATGGTTTATTATCGATCATTTTTTGAAAAATGTCTTTGAATTAGAAGAGGAACTTGAATTTCAACTGCTAAATAACGAGGGAACCATCACCTTCCATTTCTCTAGCCAGCACCTGCCGACTAGTATCGACTTTGATTTTAATCATCCCTTCGACCCTCTTTACCCTCCTCGGGTTCTTGTTTTAGATATGGACGGTAGAGAAACCATCCTCCTTCCTGAAGAAAATGACCTATTTTAAAAACTCTAGCTTCTCGGCGCAAACTGCTGAGGAACTAGAGTTTTCTTTTTCTAATAAATAGAGCGACTGACAACTAGACCGTTTGGTTTTGTATACTCTAAATCAAGGTAATCCTGATAAGTCCCTGGCACAATGAAACCTTGGGGACTCAATATATCAGTCCCAGCTTTTCCTACGATAGAGTCTGCCAGCAAGACACAGTTAGTACTGAGAACAAAGTAGGTCTTAAACTCGGATGAGATGAATTTATAAAGCATCGCATCCGCTTCCTCTTTCAGTTGGTAGGAGTAGGTATGCTTGACCTCTCCCTCTCTTCTTTTCATCAACTGCGAGCTTGGTTCCCAAGGAATTAACAGGTCTTCTATCTCTGCTAGACGAGCTTGGATGGCTGCTTTCTGTTGGTCCGTCAAACTCAGGCCATAAGCAAACAAGGTCTTCTGACTTTCCCTCTTGCAGAGTTCAATGTATTTTTCCCGATTGGCCTTAAACAAAACGCCGTCTCCAACTATGCCGAATAAACGCTCCGAGTGGGGATCATACGAACCATAAGAAATAACCTTCCCTTGATAACAAATATCCACATGTCCCATGGCGAGGAAGAAAGAGGTTTCTGAGGTATGGATAAAAATTTCCAGATCAACCGTCTGGTCATTTTTTCTTTCTGAATGGACTTCCCCTTCTTGGCTCTCATGATTTGCCAGCCACTCATTTAGTTTTCGCAATGTACTGATAGGGATCAGAGTTGTTACAAAGATTGGCAAGGTCATTCGCACTCGTCGTTTCAGCTTGGGATTGTTTTCTATCCTTTCAAAAAAGAAACCATCCCGGAGGCTACTGACTCCTAGCATGAGCAAGTAAAATCCAAGCAAAAGCAATTCAAAATTCGCTGCATCGTGAAAAGGAGAGAAGCTATAAAGACCGAATCCTATCATCCATACAGCATCGAAGAGATGATGGAGCCGAGGATGGATGGCATTTTTTCGATAGAGAGACCAGGTCACAAGACTAATGACGCCCGTAAACAGCTGATAGCTCGCAATGATAAAAACCAGAAGATAGAGAGCAAGGTCTTGCAAGATGATGGAGTCAAACATGAGAGCCGCAACCACCAGCTTGGCCAAGGATACAAAGATGTTTTCCCTGCGGTTTTTATCCTGAAACCAGCGAGTCAACAAGTGCCAAACTGCTGACAAGAAAAAGTAGCCCATCAACAACTGGTACCCCATCCGTGGGATAACTTGTCCAAAATGAATCAAGAGAATCCCTAAAACAATAGCAAGCAGGCCTTCCCCAATGCTCTTCCACTTGCTATAGGTCTCAGAAAGTTTAGGCATCGCCTTGCTCCAACTGGTCAACCAAGTATCGAATTGGTTGTTTTAGGATCGGATGAATAAAATGGGGAGCTATTTCCAATAAAGGTTCAAGGACAAAGAGGCGTTCTGCTATATAAGGATGAGGTAAGATGAGGTCGTCTGTATAGATGACTTGGTCCTCCACAAAGAGTAAGTCCAAATCAATCAAACGAGGCCCCCAATGCACCTCTCTCACCCGCCCCATTTCTGACTCAATGGCTAATAATGTTTCTAACAAGACTGGAGCTGGAAGCCAGGTTTCTACTTCAATCACCTGATTGGCAAAACTAGCTTGTTCCACACCGCCCCAAGGCTCCGTCGTCAAGACACTGGACTCTTTTAGAATATGGATACCACGAGCTCGCAGTTTGTCAATAGCTTGTTCCAAGTTTGCTTGCTTATCCCCCATATTACTTCCTAGAGCGATAAAAGCTCGTTGCTTGCGACGGTGAATGGTCACTGAGCAGGTATCCAGTGGTAAATGCACTGGAGCCCAAGGTTTTTTGAGTTCTAATTCAATTTCTTGGACAAGAGGATAAGTCTCAAAGGTGCGTTCAACTAGTTTGTAGGCTACCGTTTCAATCAAATCCTCAGTGGTTTCCTGAAACCAAGTCGTCCACTGCTGACAAAGTTCGCCGTAATGGACAGAGGCTGTTAAATCCAAGTCTGTCGCTGCCTTGGTCATATCATAGGATAAGCTTGCGGAAATAACAAACTTCTGCCCCAATTCTTTCTCACTTGGAAAAAGACCATGATAAGCAAAAATTTCCAAATCTTTAATCTGCAATCGATCCATAACTAGTCCTTTCTAGAAAAATCCGCATAAAGCGGATTTTTTTATAGTCCCATTAGACGATAAGCCTGGTCTCGGAGGTCCTTATCTGTTTCAAATAGACCACGAGCTACTGTCGTCAAGGTTGCCGTGCCTGGTTTTCTGACACCACGCATGCTCATACACATATGCTCTGCTTCAATAACAACAAAGGCTCCCTTAGCCCCTAGATAGTCCATCAAGGCATCAGCCACTTCAATATTCAAACGTTCTTGAATCTGTGGTTTTTTAGAGTAGACTTCAACCGTACGGGCTAACTTGGACAAGCCTGCCACACGACCATCTGGAATATAGGCAATGTGCGCTCTACCATAAAAGGGCAAGAAGTGGTGTTCACACATAGTGTGGAAAAAGATATCCTTTTCTACCACCATGTTATCATCAATAATCTCAAAGGATTTTGACAGGTGTTCCTCCGCTGTTTGACCAAGACCTGAAAAAATCTCTTGATACATACGGGCTACACGAGCAGGTGTTTCCTGCAAGCCCTCGCGGTTAGCATCCTCACCGACGGCCTCAATAATCATTTTTACAGCCGTTTCGATCTTTTGTATATCCATTCTCGTTCTTCCTCTCCATCAGGTAGGCTCTCACTTGGCTCAAGAAATACAAGGAACCTGTGACAATCCTAACTGTTTGTTTCTCTTCTTTTTTATCTGTCAATTTCTGATCTAAAAACTCCTGCCAACTTTGGTAATTGAGATTTCTAGACTTAGCTGTCTCTTTCAGCACGTTCTCATCTGTCGCCCGACTATCGTCAAAACAAGTCAGAGTCAGTTGACTATTTGGCACCGACTCTAGCAAATCCAACATATCCTCCAAGGCCTTGGTTTTGATACAAGTAAAGAGGATTTCCTTATGATAATCCGCAAAGCGTTCCTGCACGGTTGCCGATAAAGCCTTGATAGCATGGGGATTGTGGGCCCCATCCAAAATCATTAAGGGTTCTCTACAAACAACTTCCAAACGCCCCGGCCAACTTGTTTCTTCCAGGGCTTGAGCAAGCAAGTCATTACTTGCTAGTTCTCGACCATCCTCTTGACAAAAAATATCAAGTAAAACTATGGCCATCCCAGCATTCTCTATCTGGTGCAAGCCAAGCAGGCCAGTCTGGAAGCGACCTTGTCTGAGAGAACTTGTATAGTCAAAGACTTCCCCTGTCACCACACTCTTTTGATGACGAACCTGATAATCTACCCCGTAGGCAAGTCTCGGCGCTTCTTTCCCTTCCGCAATGCGGTCAATCACAGCCAAAGCTTCTGGAGCCATACAACCTGTCACCAAGGGAATTCCTTGTTTGATAATACCTGCTTTCTGCTCTGCTATGGCTTCCAAGGTGTCACCAAGTAGGGCTACATGGTCCACTCCAATGGTTGTGATGCCTGTTAAAATGGGCTGGCAAACATTAGTACTATCCAAAAGTCCACCCATGCCCACTTCCATGATGGCAACATCTACTTGCTCTGAAGCAAAGTAGTCATAGGCCAAAGCTGTGATAATCTCAAACTCGGTTGTCCCCTGCAAATTGGCACCCGCTTCTCCCTCCAGCAAAGACTGATAGTCCGCCATGAGGGCTTCTAGCCTAGCCTCAGGAATGGATTCCCCATTGATGCTAATCTGGTCTGTGTAATGAATAAGATAGGGCGAGCTGAAAACACCAACTCTCAGCCCCATCTTTTCTAGCATATTTTTCAAAAAGGTAATGGTCGAACCCTTGCCATTGGTTCCTCCGATATGGATGACCTTGAGTTTGAGATGGGGATTGCCACGCAAGGCTAACAGTTCCACCATTCGTTCCAAGCCAAAATGCGGTTGGTCCGTCCGGTAATTGGTAATCCACTGATTGTTTTCAATTTCTTTCATCATTTATATTGTTTTAAATCTAGATTTTCCGCTTCATCAGCCAGACGAATGGCGGAGGCAATTTCAACTGCCATCCTGTGACTAGCTACGTCATGCACTCGCACCACTTCTACACCCTGTCTCGCAGCGATACTAGTTACATGAGCCGAAGCCGTGTCCCGATTTCGGAAACCAAGTTCTGTCTCAGGATTGACTTCAAAACCACTTTCTTCAAGGATATTGATGACAAATCGCTTGCGCGACACTCCAAGAAAGATTGGATAACCTTTCTGATGTAGTTTATCCAGGTCCCGTAAAAGGAGCAGATTTTCTTTCTTGGTCAGACCAAAGCCGATTCCCAGATCCAACAGGATATTTTCTTGTGCAATCCCAGCTTGATTTGCTCTAGCTAATGCTCGTTCAAAGAAAGACTCCATCAACTCTTCGATTGGCAATTTTTCGAAGTCAGCTAACTCTTTCTCTGTAAAAGCTTGATTAAATCCAAAGTGAGGGAATATGCGCGAGCTAGGGTGCTGAGGTCGAGCCATGACTGGATTAAACATGATAACCACTTTCGCTCCAGCTTTAGCAACCACATGGGCCATTTTTTCATCACCCATGAGTCCTGTAATATCATTGACTAGGTTGGCACCAGCAGCCAAAGCAGCTTCTGCCACCTGACTTTTCCAAGTATCAATGGAAATAAGGACATCACTTTCCTTGCGAATAGCTTTAATCACTGGAACAACACGCTGGATTTCCTCTTCTATCTCAACATAACTACTGCCCGGGCGCGGGCGAGTCGATTCTCCGCCGATATCGAGCATACTGGCTCCTTCTGCTATCAATTTACGAGCCTGCTGGAGCGCCTGCTCAAGAGCAAAAAATTGACCACCGTCCGAAAAGGAGTCTGGGGTTACATTGATAATTCCGCAAATAGATGTCTTTGAATGATTGGCTTTACTTGACATATCGGTCACTCCCTCAAGGTTTTTCATCATATTATTTCTCTATTTTACCATAAAAAGAAAAAGATGGACACGCTAGCGTTTATCTTTTCCAAGTAAGGAAATGGTTTAGAAAGGCAAGCCTATATTTCGACTAATCAAAACCAGTAAAGCCAGCAAACAAAAGGCAATACCATTGACAATCATATGAAGCAAGATCGACATCTCTAAGCGTTCTGTTCTGTAAGCTGTCCAAGTTAAAACTGTAGACATTCCTCCATAGATAAGGAGAGAAGGCAGATTGGTTGGTGTGTGGAGCAAGGCAAAGACGACTGCACCTACAAGATAACCCAACTTCTCCTTCCCACGGAAGATCTTTTTAGGGATAATTCCACGACACAATATTTCCTCACAAATGGGAGCAATCAGAACCAGTAAGAAAAAACTGGAAATCAGCGAGCTATTCTGAACCAGATTATTAATAGTTGATTGGTTGCTGGTCGTAGATTCATTCATCAGACGAAGCAAGGCAGATCCGAATAAATTACTTGTGAAAATAACCAAATAACTCAAAACCAAGCGGGCCAGATCTTTTGCCTTGAAAAAAGAAAGATTGAAGCTCGCAATCTCTGTTTTTCGCGCACTAAAGATAAAAACAGTTAGAATAGCAACCGACAGCAAAGCCACTAAGAGTCCTGACTGGAGGAGCGGGAATTGTCTAGCGGATAAAAGGGCAGATAAAATTAAGGGAAGTTGAGATAACACCAGTCCTATTAAAAAAATCAACACCCATATTCCTCTATCCAGAATTTCTTGCCAGATACTTTTTTTCTTCATGATATACCTCCTTATAATAAAAAGGGGAGGACCCCCTTTCTATATTATACCATTTATAGCGCCATGCTGATATAGTTCAGGATAAACAAGGCATCCAAAATCCAAATCATCACGTGCACATCCTTGGCTTGACCTTTGACAACTTTTGTCAAGGTATAAGTCAAGAAACCAACAGCAATACCTTGTGTGATAGAGTAGCTGAATCCCATAAAGATAGATGTGAAGAAGGCAGGAACCGCTTCAGCCATATCATCCCAAGGAATGTTTTTCAAGTTAGAAAGCATCATGATTCCGACGATGATCAAAATTGGCGCTGTTGCAGCTGTCGGAACAATCGCTAGAAGTGGGCTAAAGAAGCTAGAGAGAGCAAAACAGATTGCAACAACTAGGGCCGTCAAACCAGTGCGTCCACCAGCACCGATACCCGCAGCAGACTCAACATAAGTCGTAACGTTTGAAGTACCTGCAATGGCACCTACTGAAGTCGCCACCAAGTCAGAGTAAAGAGCCTTGTCCAATTTAACTGACTCATGGTTTTCACCACTTGTCGCAACGATACCAACTTTTTCACCAGTACCGATAAGAGTACCAATTGTATCAAAAATATCCGTTAGTGAGAAAGCAAGAATGGCCATCAAGGTTTCTGGTAAACGTGAAGTGTTTGAAATCAAAGATCCTAAACCTTCTGAGCCCAGAGCGGCACCAAACAAAGTCCCAAGATCATTAACTGCTGATGAAAGATTGTTGCTAGCGAAGTCAATCCCTGATAATTTCACAACACCAACAGCAATGGCAAGCACAGTCGTTGTTAAAATAGAAAGAATGATTCCACCTTTGATGCCTTTAACAACAAAGAAGATGGTAATAGCCAGACCAGCAAGAGCCACCAATACTGCTGGAGTATTGAAGTCTACCAATCCTGGAACGGCTGCTGAGTTTGCAGTAAGTGCAGCTTGAGCCTTGTCTGCTCCTTCACCTGCTACAGTATAAGTACCTGGGTCAATTGAGAATTTCAAGAGACCAGCATTCTTAATCCCAACATAGGCAAGGAAAACACCAATACCAGCGGAAATAGCTGAACGAAGTGTTGTAGGAATAGATTCGATGATCATTTTACGAACATTTGTCAAGGTAATAATCAGTGAAATAATTCCACAAATGAAGACCATACCAAGAGCTTCTTTCCAAGTATAGCCCATCCCAAACACAACTGTAAATGTGAAGAAGGCATTTAGTCCCATACCTGGTGCTTGTGCATATGGCAAATTAGCATAGAAAGCCATCATCAAAGTACCAACTACAGAACCGATAATTGTTGCCAAGAACACACCTTGAACAGGCATCCCTGTTTGTGAAAGCATTTGAGGGTTTACAAAGAGAATATAACTCATTGCAAAGAATGTTGTTAAACCAGCAAGCACCTCTGTACGGACATCTGTCCCGTGCTCTTTTAGTTTAAATAGTTTGTCCATGTTTAATCTCCTTTTGTTTTTTACGAACAATGAGAGTATTATATCATTTATCATTCACCTTTTCAATATGTTTGTTTGATTTATTTAACAAAATGAAATTTTTATTTTTTGTATTAAGCCTGTTTTTCTGCTTTCTTTTTGATATAATAGTAGACATCTTATCAGGGATCTACTAGGAAGGTTTATATGACTAAAAAAATTATCGCCGTCGATTTGGACGGAACCCTGCTCAACTCAGAGAGCAAGATTTCAGATTTTACTCGAAACACAATTAAACGAATTGCTGAAAAAGGTCACCATGTCATCATCACTACTGGGCGCCCTTACCGTATGGCAAAAGAATTTTATCAGGAACTAGAGTTGCACACACCTATGATCAACTTCAACGGTTCTCTTACCCATCTACCAGGACAGACTTGGGAACACGAAAAGTGCTTGACCTTGGACAAAAAATACCTCTTAGACATGGTCAAACGCAAAGAGGATATCCAAGCCGACTTTATTGCAGGAGAATACCGCAAGAAATTTTATATCACGGCTCCTAATGAAGAAATTGCAAATCCCAAACTATTTGGTGTAGAGAATTTCCAGCCAGAAAATCAATTCAAATCTGAATTGGTGACCAAGGACCCTAACTGTATCCTCTTGCAAACAAGGGTCGATGATAAATACGCGCTAGCAGATGAGATGAATCGTTTTTACCAACACCAACTAGCAATCAATACCTGGGGAGGGCCCCTCAACATTCTCGAATGTACACCAAAAGGGGTCAACAAAGCCTTTGCCTTGGAATACTTGCTCAATGTTATGAACCGTGACAAAAAAGACCTGATTGCCTTTGGAGATGAACACAATGACACCGAAATGCTGGCTTTTGCAGGCAAGGGATATGCCATGAAAAATGCCAATCCCGATTTGCTACCATATGCTGATGAGCAACTCTCTCTGACAAATGATGAAGATGGTGTTGCCCATACCCTACAAGATTTGTTCCTATGACACTCAAAAAGTTAGCTTGTGCTAGCTTTTTTGATTTTCACAATTTTTCAATTAATCGGCCTATTTTCATTTTTTTATATTAAATTACTCTCTTATTTTTTCATACATTTCTACAAAATGTTTCTATATTAATATTTTGTAAACGAGTTTTCATTGAAAATTAACACATATTTATAAGAAATGGTTGCTTTTTGTTTGAAAACGGTTTATACTTAAAGTTAGGCTTAAAGTTTTCTTAAACACACAGTCAAACATTTTAAAGGAGGAATGACAATAATGAGTATCGGAATCATTATTGCGAGCCACGGCGAATTTGCTGCGGGTATTCATCAGTCCGGATCTATGATCTTTGGTGAACAAGAAAAGGTTCAAGTTGTAACCTTTATGCCAAACGAAGGTCCAGATGATTTATACGCTAAGTTTAATAACGCTGTTGCTGCATTTGACGCAGAAGATGAGGTTCTAGTTTTGGCTGACCTTTGGAGTGGATCTCCATTCAACCAAGCTAGCCGCGTGATGGGAGAAAATCCAGAACGTAAGTTTGCCATCATCACAGGACTGAACTTACCGATGTTGATCCAAGCCTACACAGAGCGCCTTATGGACGCTACTGCAGGTGTGGAAAAAGTCGCTGCGAACATCATTAAAGAAGCCAAAGATGGCATCAAGGCTCTTCCAGAAGAGCTTAACCCAGTTGAGGAAGTTGCAACTGCTGCAGCTGCTCCTGCTGCCCAAGCTGCTATTCCAGAAGGAACAGTTATCGGTGACGGTAAACTGAAAATCAATCTTGCTCGTCTAGACACTCGTCTCCTTCACGGTCAGGTTGCCACTGCTTGGACACCAGATTCAAAAGCAGATCGTATCATCGTTGCTTCAGACAACGTCGCTAACGACGAATTGCGTAAAGAATTGATCAAACAAGCAGCTCCAAACGGAGTAAAAGCAAACGTTGTTCCAATTCAAAAATTGATCGACGTTGCAAAAGACCCACGTTTCGGTGACACTCATGCCCTTATCTTGTTTGAAACTCCACAAGATGCACTTCGTGCAATCGAAGGTGGCGTGCCAATCAAAACCCTTAACGTTGGTTCTATGGCTCACTCAACAGGTAAGACAATGATTAACAACGTTTTGTCTATGGACAAAGACGATGTTGCAACCTTTGAAAAAATGCGTGACCTCGGTGTTGAATTTGACGTACGTAAAGTACCAAACGACACGAAAAAAGATTTGTTTGACTTGATTAACAAAGCAAACGTCCAATAATTTTAATCTGTTTTTATCATTTTTGAAAACAGGATTAAATACTTTATTAAAACTAAATAGAAAAGGAATAAAACCATGTCAGATATTTCAATCATTTCTGCTATCTTGGTTGTAGTTGTTGCCTTCCTTGCAGGTCTTGAAGGTATCCTCGACCAATTCCAATTCCATCAACCAATCGTCGCATGTACCCTTATCGGACTTGCAACTGGTAACCTCGAAGCAGGTGTTATGCTTGGTGGATCTCTTCAAATGATCGCCCTCGGTTGGGCAAACATCGGAGCTGCCGTAGCTCCTGACGCTGCTCTTGCATCTGTTGCCGCAGCGATCATCTTGATTAAAGGTGGTAACTTTACTACTGAAGGTATCGCCGTTGCAACTGCAACAGCTATCCCTCTTGCCGTAGCTGGACTTTTCTTGACTATGATTGTTCGTACAATCTCAGTTGCCTTGGTTCACACTGCTGACGCTGCTGCTAAAGAAGGAAATATTGCAGCTGTTGAACGTGCTCACTTTGTTGCACTTCTTCTTCAAGGTCTTCGTATCGCTATCCCTGCGGCCTTCCTTATCGCTATCCCAGCTTCTGCTGTTAAAGACGCTCTTGGCCTAATGCCAGAATGGTTGAATGGTGGTATGGCTGTTGGTGGTGCTATGGTCGTTGCCGTTGGTTACGCTATGGTTATCAACATGATGGCGACTCGTGAAGTATGGCCATTCTTCGCTATCGGTTTCGCTCTTGCAGCGATCTCTCAATTGACTTTGATTGCCCTTGGTGTCATCGGTGTTGCCCTTGCCTTCATCTACCTTAACCTTACAAAACAAGGTGGAAACGGTGGCGGCGGAGCTGCAACTTCTAACGACCCAATCGGTGATATCCTAGAAGACTACTAGAAAGGGGAACAATCATGGCTGAAAAAATTCAATTATCAAAATCAGATCGTCAAAAAGTTTGGTGGCGTTCACAATTCCTTCAAGGTTCTTGGAACTACGAACGTATGCAAAACTTGGGTTGGGCTTACTCATTGATCCCAGCTATCAAAAAATTGTACACTAAAAAAGAAGACCAAGCGGCTGCTCTTGAGCGTCACCTTGAGTTCTTCAACACTCACCCATACGTAGCTGCTCCAATCATGGGGGTTACTCTTGCACTTGAAGAAGAGCGCGCTAACGGTGTTGAAATCGACGACGCGGCTATCCAAGGGGTTAAAATCGGTATGATGGGACCTCTTGCTGGTATCGGTGACCCAGTATTCTGGTTTACAGTTCGTCCGATCCTTGGAGCCCTTGGTGCATCACTTGCTGCATCTGGTAACATTGTTGGCCCACTTCTCTTCTTCTTTGGATGGAATGCTATCCGTATGGCCTTCCTATGGTATACACAAGAGTTCGGTTACAAAGCTGGATCTGAAATCACTAAAGACATGTCTGGTGGTATCTTGAAAGACATCACCAAAGGAGCATCTATCCTCGGTATGTTCATCCTTGCCGTTCTTGTACAACGTTGGGTGTCTATCAACTTTACTGTGAACCTTCCAGGTAAACAATTGGCAGAAGGTGCTTACATCAACTTCCCAGAAGGTCCTGTATCAGGTGCTGAATTGAAAGGTATCCTTGGTCAAGCACTTGGTGGATTGAGCCTAGATAAGATTCAACCACAAACCCTTCAAGGTCAGTTGAACTCATTGATCCCAGGGTTGATGGGACTTCTCCTTACTTTCCTCTGCATGTGGTTGCTTAAGAAAAAAGTATCACCAATCACAATCATCCTTGCTCTCTTTGCAGTAGGTATCGCAGCTCGTTTCTTCGGTATCATGTAATCCAAGCAATTAAAGATGTAGATAAAAAAGAATCAGGATTAAACCCTGATTCTTTTTGTGTGTCAACTTTTTCTCCTAGTCAGATAATGAAAAGCTCCAATTACCGCTGCTAGGATAGCTGTATAGATGACTTGGTTGGTTTCTAAAGGCACAAACGCTCCTTGCAGGATAAATGTATTGGCAAGTACGCCAACAAGAGCTGCAAGGCTCAAAAGTATGAGCAAGACTAGTTTGTATCGATTAAATGGCAGACTAACCTTGGCAACTAGACACAGACCATTGATTAAAGCAAGGAGGAAGCAAATAAATTTGACCTGACCTGGGACAGTGATAAAGAAGTTCGTCAGGAGAACACTAGCAACCAGAATGCCACCACCAATCGTAGCATTGATCAAAATATCTCGCATAAAATGTGTGCTGACCTTTTCTTTATTGGACTCAAAAGTTAGGAAGAAGGATGGAATCCCAATCGTAATGGCTGAAATAATCGTGAACTGAATGGGGATAAAGGCAAATTCCAAACCAAAAATCACACTCAAAATCGCAAATACGATGGAGAAGAAAGTCTTTGTTAGAAAGAGAGAAGCTACCTTTTGGATGTTATTGATGACACGGCGTCCTTCCATCAAGATATCATAAAATACTGCAAAGTCATCTGTCAGGAAAACAATATTGGATACACTTTTGGCTGCGCTAGTAGCACCATTCATAGCAAAGCTGATATCTGCTTTCTTGAGAGCCAGAACATCATTGACCCCGTCACCACTCATGGCAACTGTCTTACCAGCATTTTGCAAAACGGTCACCATCTTTTGTTTTTGTTCAGGTGTCACCCGACCAAAGATATCATGTTCCAAGACCACTCTTTCAAAGTCATCATCGCCCACCTTGGTCATATCAATCGCCCGTGCTTCTTCCTTAAAACCTGCTTTACGAGCCACCCCATATACAGCCACATGATTATCCCCACTGATAATCTTTACTTCCACTCCCTGAGACTCGAAATAGTCAAAGGTTTTCTTGGTATTATCTTTGATCTCATCTGACAGAACGACGTGCCCTAGTAATTCCATATTGGCTGGGCTTGTAATCTGGTCCTTGCTATAAGCAAGCGATAAGATTCGAAAACCTTGCTGTTTTAGATGTTCATAGTAGGCATCCATCGGCTGGGTAAAGCCTAAAAACTCATAGGCTCCGAAGAAATAGGTCCCACCATCTTTTACTTGAACAAAGGAATACTTGTTTTTGCTTGAAAAGGCACCGACTTCTTGAACTTGCCACTTTTTCTCACACTTCAAGTGAGTCTTCAGAGCCCGCGATGTTGCATTTTCATCCTCGAAATAAGCCAGATAAGAAGACAGTTTCTCTGCCACATTAGCATCCATTTCTTGGACTTTCATATTACCAGTCGTGATGGTACCTGTCTTATCAAAACAAAGAACATCTACACGCGCCAAGGTCTCTACACAGTATAGCTCCTGCACCAGAACCTTCTTTTTAGCCAGCTTCATGGCCGCTACCGCAAGGGATACACTGACCAGGAGAATCAACCCCTCCGGAATCATGCCGACCAAGGCACCTGAACTTCCCAAGACAATTTCAACATAAGACCGTCCTAGACTAAAACCTCTGACATAGAGCAGAATGGCAACTGGCACCAGCAAGATAGAAACGATTTTTAAAATCTTATCCATGTAATCGCGCAGTTGAGAAGGGTATTTTTTGAATTCCTTGCTGGATTTTGCGAGTTTGTTAATATAGCTATCCTGCCCCACAGCCGTCGCCGTGACCAGACAAGTACCGCTGACAACATTGCTTCCGCTCATCAGCTTGTCACCAACTGTTTTAAAGACCGAATCACTCTCACCAGTCAGCAAGGACTCATCAACTTCAACATTCCCTTCAAGCACTTCTGCATCGACAGGCACCTGATCACCCAGATTGAGATGCAGATACTCCCCTAGAACGATGTCTTCTGGATCAATCTCGATCGTTTGACCATCTCGATTGACCCTGTACTTACTTTTACCAAGCAAACTCAGCTTTTCCAAGGCATTTTTTGAACGCACTTCTTGGAAAATTCCAATGGCTGTATTGATAGCAATCACACCTAAAAAAAGCATATTTTCAAATCGCAAGGTTGTGGCTACCAGAACGGCCAGAGCCAAGTTCATGGCATTAAAGAAGGTAAATATATTTGAAACGACAATTTCCTTGGTTGTTTTGTAAGGTTTAATGTCGCTGATGTTTCGTTGACGATCCTTGATGTCTTGACTACTTAAATACTTCATTTCTACTCCGATATCCTTTTGTACTACTATAGTAACACATATCTTTTTCTCTGTCACTTAAAGACTCAAAATAAGAAGAACTCCCTTGGCAAGCATCATCTATCCCCACTTCAAGAAGGACTTAAAAAGAAGCTAGGATTCCCCTAACCTCTTTTCTATAGCTTTATTCTGCCAAGGCACCCATTGGATCCCATGGTGCTAACACGATTGGTTCTGCTTCATAGGCAGCTTGTTCTTCTGCTGTCAGCAATTCCTTACGGACAACGATTTGGTAAGTGTATTCATCCATCCAAGCGTCTGAGGCAACAAAGTAACCATCTGCGCCGACCTTATCTCCCCATGAGTTTTCAACCTTCCACTTGGTTGACTTGCCATTTTCATCCAAATCAACACCTGTCAAGACCATGGCGTGGGTCATCAAGCTTTCGCTGTAGTCCAAACGTCCAGCTTTGTCTTGAGTGAGTTGAATATCCATGCTTGATTCAAAGTCATAAACATCTGTCGCAAGAATTCCTGCTTTGCGGTTGCTGAGTTGGCCGACATCAGAACCAAACCAAACAGTCTCACCTGTTTGCATTTGGGCAATCGCCAATTCTTTCAAGCGCTCCATTGGAACGTTGATGTAGCGAACTGCACGGCTACCAACCACATTTCCTAACATCTCAACTGTGTAAGATTTGCCGTAAGGCTTGTCAGCAGTCGGAGCATTGATAACAGAAACGTAGTCTTCTAGAGGAAGGTCAACATATTTCTTGTAAAACTCTTGTGGAGTGATACCCTTTTCACTTTGGTAGTTATCATCCTTGTCACGATAAGCAAAGTCAAATTTACGTGGTGGAAGTCCTAGTGACATGGCAAGGAAGTTAAAGATTTCCTGCAAGAGGTCTTCTTTCTTAGCTTGAACAGTCGCTTGGTCTGCACCAGAAGCGAGCAAGTCACGCAAGATTTGAGCATCTTGGCGGAGCAATTTGTTAAGGATGGCATTGAGCTCACGGCTGCTGCTAGATGAAACTGACTCAGGGTAAACTGACTTAGGCACGACACCGTATTTCTCAAAGAGGGAAACGACCATATCCCATTGACCACCATCTTGTTGAGGGGTTTGGAGTAGGAAGCTAACCTTGCGGCTCGTCAAGTCTTGGTCTGCAGTCGCAATCACTTGCTCCAAGAACCAGTTGGATTTCTCGTACTTGTCCCAGAAGAAAGTGTGGGCTTGTGACAACTCAAAGTTTTCCAGTTTGTATTGAGAGATGAGTTTGTGGCGGAAGGTGTTGAGAGCTGCAAACATCCAGCAACGACCAGAGGCCTTCTGGTTAGTAACCTTGTCCTTGGTCAAATCCAATGAGAAAACAGGTGTATTGTCTACATGGCTTTGACGACGTTCTAGGGCTGCAAAAATTCCGTTGTGGCTGGCAGCATTTTCGATCGCTTGGTATTTGACATTTGCTTCATAGTTGGCAAATAGTTTATCTGTAAATGATTCTTGAATCGCGTTCATAGATTCCTCCTTTTATTCTACTGTCTATTATAACTCTTTTCACAAAGGAAGCAACTGAAAAACGAAAAAGGCAAGGACATTCTCCCTCACCTTTTCTAACATAATCCAAACTAAGCAATACTAGCAAGGAGAGTCTCTAATTCTTCCTTGGTCAAACGACGCCATTCACCGCGTTTCAGGTTCTCGTCTAAAATCAGAGTTCCCATCGTCAAACGTTGTAGGTCCACCACTTCCTTGCCACAGTAGGATACCATACGCTTGACTTGATGGAACTTCCCTTCTGCAATGGTCACACGAACCAGACTTTGATTCTTTTCTGGATCTACCGACATAATCTCCAGCTTAGCGGGCTGGCAGATAAAGTCCTTGAGCGGAATTCCCTTAGCAAATGTCTCCACATCTTCTTGGGTCATGATTCCCTTGACTTGTGCCTGATAAGTCTTGTCCACATGACGCTTAGGTGAAAGAAGAGCATGAGCCAGCTGACCGTCATTAGTCAAGAGCAGAAGACCATGCGTGTCAATATCCAAGCGCCCTACTGGGAAAACTTCCTTGGTCCGCGCCAAGTCATCCAGCAAGTCTAGAACCGTTCTATGCTTGGAATCTTCAGTCGCTGAAATGACTCCTTGGGGCTTGTTCATCATGTAGTAGACAAACTCTTCATACTCCAGCACTTGGCCATCAAAGCGAATCTCATCTCTTTCTTCATTAATCTGCAATTTAGCTGACTTTTCTTTTTTACCATTTACTGTCACGCGTCCAGCCTTGAGCAAGTTTTTGACTTCTGTTCGACTCCCTACAGCGCAGGCAACTAAAAATTTATCTAATCTCATAGAACTATTATATCATACTCAAAAGGAGGCTGGTACAATGACCAACCTCCTTTTCTTTTCATACTCTTCAAAAATCAAATTCAAACCGCGTCAACGTCGCCTTGCCGTACTCAAGTACAGCCTGCGGCTAGTTTCCTAGTTTGCTCTTTGATTTTCATTGAGTATCAGATTTAAGAAATTAACTTCCTCGTCTCCAGAAGATAGCTAAGACAAGCATAGCTCCTAAAATAGCAGGAATAACAGCTGTTCCCGCTAGAATTGGTCCCCAAGTCCCAAAGAGCAGGTGGCCCAGAAAGGCTCCAATCCAGCCGAGAAACATTTTTCCAAAGCATCCCATGCTCTCTCCCCGATTGGTCAAAGCACCTGCCAAGAGTCCCACTAGGAGACCAACAAACATACTTCCAATCATAGCTTCTCCTTAATTTGCCCAGTCTCCATTACGGAAGAGAGGTACGCGCGTTCCATCCTCACGGATACCGTCAATATCCATTTGATTCGACCCAATCATAAAGTCCACGTGAACATCTGAACGGTTCAGTCCTGCAGCTTCAAGCTCTTCTTCGCTCATCTCTGCCCCACCAACAACGCTGGTCGCATAGGCTGCACCTATAGCCAAGTGGTTTGAAGCATTCTCATCGAAAAGCGTGTTAAAGAAAGTAATGCCTGATTGAGAAATTGGACTTGGATCTGGTACCAAGGCACATTCACCCAAAGCACGCGCGCCCGCATTTTCAAAGACAAGGTCTTTCATGACCTGATCACCCTTTTCAGCAGTAATGTCTACGATTTGTCCATCCTTAAAGGTCACCTTAATACCTTCGATGATATTTCCGTTATAGCTAAGTGGTTTTGTAGAGGTTACATACCCATCTGCACGACGGAAGTCAGGCGCTGTGAAGACTTCCTCTGTCGGCATATTTGGCAAAAATCCTTCGCCCTGTGCATTGACAGCACCAGCTGATTCCCAAACGTGGTTCTTTGGCAAACCAAGAGTCAAATCTGTCCCTGGTGCTGTGTAGTGAAGGGCTGAGAATTGTTCTTTATTAAGCATTTCTGCCTTGCTCTTAAGGATGGCTGCATGCTCTTCCCAAGCCTTAACGGGATCTTCTTCGTAGACACGGCAAGTTTTGAAGATTTGGTCCCAGAGGAGGTCAACTGCTTCTTCGTCGCTCGCAGCATTTGGAAAGACCTTCTTAGCCCACTCAAGCCCCGCTGCAGCTGCTACAGTCCAGCTAACCTTGTTGGATTGAGTTGCGATGCGCATCGGCTTCATAGCGAGTCCCATCGCTTTTGCAAAAGCTGAAAGCTTGTCCGCATCCACTCCGTTCAAGGCACCTGGATCAGATGAACGGACACCGAGACGGCTAGCCTTGTTTTCCAAGAGATAGTTCATCTCAGCAATCTTGTATTCTGGCACATTGTCCAGACGCTCCATCGGCGCGTGGAGGAATTTCTCACGGTTGATGACATCATCTGTCCACTGAACGATGACCTCATGTGCACCCAAGGCATAAGCTTCTTTCACGATCAAATGCGCCAACTCACGTTGCTCCACATCGATAGAGAGAGCCAAGGTGTGACCAGGTTGCACATTAATTCCATTCGCAACCAATAATTTCGCATATTTTTCTAGATTTTCTTTAAAATTTGGTAAAACCATTTTATTCTTCCTTTTCTATTTTTCTTTCAAAGCAGAAAATAATCCTGCTAAAGCAATGGCAACAGACAAGAGTGCTGTCGATAGAATAATTGTTTCATCTGCCAGCTCTAGCTGATAATCAAAAACCTTTTCCGCTGGTTTATCTTCCGCAAAAATTCTTAGTTTCATAAAGATGTTCTCCGTTCTAATTCTTAAAACAACTCATCAAACAAACTCAACTGATTATCCTCTGGCATATTGCCGAGAATTCCCATTTCATCCATCTTTTCAACCAAGGTCGATGAGAGTCCGCCACGCTTGCGCAGTTCTGTCTTAGAGAGGAACTCACCCTCTTCACGCGCACGCACCAACTGCTTAGCAACGTTCTCTCCCAGACCATCCATTGCTACAAATGGCGGGATGAGGGTATCTCCGTCAATGATGAATTCAGTCGCATCACTACGATAGAGATCTAACTTGCCAAACTTAAAGCCACGTTCCCACATTTCATTGACAATCTCAAGAGTTGTATAGAGGTCAATTTCCACATTAGAGGCTTCATTATTCTTCCGTTTTTCAGCGATTTCTTCCATTCTGCGCTTAATAGCATCCAAGCCGGCACCCATGGTCTTGATATCAAAGGCCTTGGCGCGGATAGAGAAGTAAGCACAGTAATAATAAATCGGATGGTGAACCTTGAAGTAGGCCACACGCAAGGCCATCATAACATAGGCTGCCGCATGGGCCTTGGGGAACATATACTTGATTTTCCCACAGGATTCGATGTACCACTCGGGCACCTTATTGGCCTTCATGGCTTCGATATAGCCATTTCTCTCCTCTTCGGAAATCTTCAACCACAATCCCTTACGCACCCGTTCCATAATAGTAAAGGCCATCTTAGGTTCGAGACCAGCATGCATGAGGTAAACCATGATGTCGTCCCGACAACCGATAACGGTTGATAGGTCCGCAATCCCTTGCTTGATCAAATCCTGGGCATTTCCCAACCACACATCGGTACCGTGGGACAATCCAGACAACTGAAGTAACTCCGCAAAAGTCGTCGGATGCGTCTCATCTACCATCCCACGTACAAAGTTGGTTCCAAATTCTGGAATCCCCAACATGCCCGTCGGCGTACCGATTTGCTCAGGTGTCACACCTAAAACTTCCGTTCCAGAAAAGAGGGCCATCACACCTTCATCATCCATAGGGATTTCATTAGGGTCAATACCAGACAAGTCCTGCAATTTTCGAATCATGGTCGGATCATCATGACCCAGCACATCGAGTTTGAGGACGTTCTCATCGATATCGTGGAAGTTAAAGTGAGTCGTCTGCCATTCAGCCGTCACGTCATCTGCTGGATACTGGACAGGCGTAAAGTCGTAGACATCCATGTAGTTCGGAATAACAACGATTCCCCCTGGGTGTTGTCCTGTAGTCCGCTTGACACCAGCAGCACCTTGAGCGAGGCGTTCCACCTCCGCATCACGATAAAACTTCCCATAGTCCCGCTCATAGCCCTTGACAAATCCATAAGCAGTCTTGGCAGCCACCGTACCAACCGTTCCTGCACGGAAGGCATATTCCTCACCAAAGATATCACGCACATCCAAGTGGGCGCTTGGCTGGTCTTCCCCCGAGAAGTTCAAGTCAATATCGGGAACCTTATCTCCATCAAAACCAAGGAAGGTCTCAAACGGAATATCCTGCCCGTTTTTGCTGAGTTTATGACCACACTTTGGACAGTCCTTATTGGGCATATCAAATCCTGAACCGTAAGAACCATCGGTGATAAATTCACTGTACTGACACTGACCACAAACATAATGAGGAGAGAGAGGGTTAACCTCCGTAATCCCAATCATGGTCGCAACAAAACTGGAACCGACAGATCCACGAGAACCAACCAAGTAGCCCCGTTCATTGGAACGTTGCACCAGCATCTGGGAAGCCAAATAAATCACGGCAAATCCATTCCCCAGTATGGATGTTAATTCTTTTTCAATCCGCAAATCAACAATATCTGGCAGCGGATTTCCATAAATCTCAAAAGCTTTCTTGTAGGTCAGCTCAGCAACCGTTTCTTCAGCCTTGTCGATGAAAGGCGTGTACAAGTCCCCCTTAACAACCTCAACAGGCTCAAAGATATCTGCCAAGGCATTGGTATTTTCAATAACCAATTTGCGTGCTAGATCTTCGCCCAAGAAGGCAAATTCATCCAACATCTCATTAGTCGTTCGAAAATGAGCTTTAGGTAGCGGAGCTGGTTGGGCATGTTCACCGTGACCAATAGTTCGGTTAATCATAGCCCCCTGTCCCAAACTACGGACGATAATTTCACGGTAAATCTCTTCTTCCGGTTCGATATAATGGACATTTCCCGTAGCCAGAACAGGCTTGCCAAGACGGTCCCCGACCTCTATCAAACTCTTGATAATGGTCTGGAGTTCATCCATATCCTTGACCTGCTCCTTAGCAATCAAGGGAGCATAGATAGCTGGTGGCATGACCTCGATAAAGTCATAATACTTGGCCACTTCAACCGCCGCATCCACACCTTGGGAAACGACCGCATCAAAAACTTCACCCTCGGAGCAAGCTGACCCCAAAATCAAGCCCTCCCGATGGGCATCTAGAACCGTTCTCGGAATCCGTGGCACCCCTTCAAAATACTTGGTATTGGACAAAGAAACCAGTTTAAAGATATTTTTTAGACCTACCTGATTCTTGACATAAATGGTCGCATGCTTGATTCGAGCTTTTTTATAAGAGTCTGGACTGATTAGATCAATATTTAACCTAGCCAGATCGGTCACACCATGTTTTTCTGCTACCTCTTTGATAAAGATGAAAAGCAGACGACCTGTAGCTTCCGCATCGTAGTTGGCCATGTGGTGGTGTTCCAGTGCCACACCAAAACGCTTGGTCAAAGGTCCCAAACCATGACGTTTATACTCAGGATAGAGGTTCCTAGCAAACTCGAGCGTATCGATGACTGGCTGGCTAATCTTAGGCAGACCATGACGCTCATAGTTGGCATTCATAAAGCCAACGTCAAAGGTGGCATTGTGGGCGACTAGGACCGTATCCTTGCAGAATTCTTGGAATTCTTGCAAAACTTTTTCTAGTGGTTTGGCATTTTTGACATGATCATCTGTAATTCCAGTCAACTCTGTAGTAAAGGCTGACAAGGGATGCCCAGGATTGATAAATTCATCAAATTCGGCAATAACATTTCCCTTGTACATCTTAGAGGCCGCAACCTGAATCAAGTCATTATAGATGGCTGAAAGTCCCGTCGTTTCCACGTCAAAAACCACGTAGATTGCTTCTGACAAGTCCATTTCCACTTCGTTATAAACGATAGGAACGCGGTCTTCAACGATATTGGCTTCCATTCCATAGATTAGCTGAATTCCAGCTTTCTTAGCTGCCTTATAGCCATGTGGGAAGGACTGGACATTCCCGTGGTCCGTGATAGCAACCGCCTTGTGTCCCCACTTAGCAGCTGTCTCAACGATTTTTTCTACTTCTGGCAGAGCATCCATAGTCGACATATTGGTATGAGCATGAAACTCAACCCGACGCTCACCTTCTGGCATCAAATCCTTGCGCTCATAGTGAACAACTTCCTGCACATCCTGCACATTCATTGTCAAATCTCGTGTGAAGTTATTCATCTCTACATTCCCACGAACACGAAGCCAAGAATTTTTCTTGATGATGTCAAACTTCTGAGCTTCTTCTTCATTCTTAACCCATTTTTGCATAGAGAAACTTGAACTATAGTCCGTCATTTTAAAGTTGATCAAGACACGACCTGTTCTGGTCACTTTATGCTCGACATCAAAGACAACTCCCTCAAAGACCAAACGATTTTCCTCAGTCGTCACGTCGATCATCTGGGTAACTTCTGCCTTATCTAGTTTTGGCTTAGCCGCAGCTTTTTTAGCCTGAAAATCAAAGGCTGGTTTCTCTTCTACTGGAGGAGGAGCCATTTGTTCTAGTTGTTCCATAGCACGCAAAGCCTCTTCATTGGCAGCCTGTACAATTTGTTCATTCTCCGTATAGAAGGCTTCCTCCTGCTCTTGTGTAAGGGCATCATTCTTTTCTATTTGGCATACAAAAACAGGAAAACCAAATTTTTCAAGTTGTTTTGCTAGATTAGGAAGATGATTCTTCTTAAAGTGTTCCTTATCAATCGCCTCTGAACCTTCAATAAAGAGTTGATTTCCCTCCGCACGAACTTTTAAATTCTGGTAAAGAGATTTAAACCCTTGGCTAGCACATGGACCTTCAGAAAAAGCCTCCTTATAGTAGGACTGCAAAAGTTCATTTGAAAATTCCTGAGAGAGAGCCTTGATTTCGAAAACAGCTCGGTTCCCTGTCTTAGAAAATTCTTCACTAAGCCCTTTCTTTAACTCTAAAAAGATTTCAATCGGCAAAATATTAGAAAATACAAAATGAAATTCCCAGACCTTACTAATTTTATGAACCACAACACGCTCAATTCTTGCATCAACAAGAGCAGAATCCTGTTTCAGTTGATCAGAGATTCCTAGTTGATTCATTAAAATTTCAAACTTACTTGACATTCAATTTCCTCACATTATTCTCTTACTATTTTACCATAATTAAAGAAAATATATAGCCAGTACCATCTCCCTTGCGACTTAGATGGAAAGATTTTATCATACTTGTAGTGGTTAAAACTGTACTGATTAGTCGTTACATATTAAAAAATGAGATGAACACCATCTCACTCTTTTTATTCTTAAAATCCATTATTGTCGCTGAGCTCTTTGAACCAGTAGCCTGATTTCTTCAGGCGACGTTCTTGTGTTTCCAAGTCAAGCTCAACCAAACCATAGCGGTTTTTATAACTATTGAGCCATGACCAGCAATCGATAAAGGTCCAAATCAAGTAACCCTTACAGTTGGCCCCGTCTTCAATGGCACGATGGAGTTCACGCAAATGGCCTTTGACAAAGTCAATACGATAGTCGTCTTGAATCATGCCATTCTCACGGAACTTGTCTTCACCTTCAACACCCATGCCATTCTCTGTCAACATCCACTCAATATTACCATAATTTTCCTTGATATTTTGAGCAATATCATAAATCCCTTGCTCGTAGATTTCCCAACCACGGTGAGGATTGATCTTACGACCAGGCATGACATAAGGTTCATAGAAATGCTCTGGCAAGAGTGGGCTATCAGGATGCTTGGCAAAACGTGGCGCCATAACACGCAGAGGTTGGTAGTAGTTGACTCCAAGGAAGTCCACAGTATGTTCACGGATAAGCTCTATCTCTTCAGCTGTATACTCTGGCAGCAAATCATGCTCAGCTAAAATCTCTACTAACTCTTCTGGATAAGCTCCCAAGACAGACGGATCTAGGAAAGATTGAGCTTGAAAGAGGTCGGCAATGCGAGCAGCCTTGACATCCGCAGGATGCTGGCTACGTGGATAGGCTGGTGTCAAGTTAAGGACAATCCCAATCTTGGAATCAGGCAAAACTTCATGACAGGCCTTAACCGCAAGACTACTAGCCAGTTGTGTGTGATAGGCAACCTTAACCGCTGCTTGGGCATCTACCTTGTGAGGATAGTGGGCATCATAGAAATAGCCAAACTCTACAGGGACAATGGGCTCGTTAAAGGTAATCCATTGGTCCACCAAGTCACCGTAAGTTTCAAAACAAAAACGAGCATAGTCTTCATAAGCCTTGACAGTTGCCTTATTTTCCCAACCATCGGCGTCTTCTTGGAGGGCAAAAGGCAGGTCGAAGTGATAGAGATTGACTAAGAGACGAATCCCTTTGGCCTTAATAGCTTCAAAAACCTGACGGTAGAAAGTCACCCCTTGAGGATTGACTTCTCCACGACCTTGCGGGAAAATGCGAGACCACTGGATAGAAGTGCGAAAGGCTGTATGACCAGTCTCTAACAAGAGCTCAATATCCTTTTCCCAGTTTTCATAGAAGGTCGATGTTTTGTCAGGTCCAATTCCATTGTAATAGCGATTTGGCTCTACTTGGAACCAATAATCCCAGAGATTATCTCCCTTACCATCACCAGCTACACGTCCTTCTGTCTGTGGTCCAGAAGTGGAGGAACCCCAAACAAAATCCTTTGGAAATTTTAGCATTGTTATACCTCTTAACTTGATTATGTCTTTATTCACTCCCATTATATAGAAAAAACAAGGTAAAAACTAGTTACATTTTTGCCTTGTTTTTCTTCTGATTATAGTTTTTATTTCTTGCTGAGGATTTCAAGGGTTTCGAGCAAGTTGTCTGCATGAACTTCGATGGTGTCACCAGTCGCTTTGATTTTAACTTCTACAATACCGTCAGCTGCTTTCTTCCCAACAGTGATACGGATTGGCAGACCAATCAAGTCGCTATCGCTAAACTTCACCCCGACACGTTCGTTACGGTCATCCGTCAAGACTTCGTAACCAGCCTCCATCAAGTTGGCTTCCAGTTTTTCTGTCAAGGCTTGCGCTGCCTCATCTTTTACATTGACAGTAATCAAGTGCACATCAAATGGCGCCAATTCTTTAGGGAAGTTGATTCCCCAAGCGTAACGGTATTCACCTTTTGGCGTTTTGTTAACAAAGAGGCGAGCGTGTTGTTCCATAACTGCTGAGAGAAGACGGCTAACACCGATACCGTAACATCCCATGATGATTGGCACAGCACGGCCATTTTCGTCCAAAACATCTGCGCCCATACTTGCTGAATAACGAGTTCCGAGTTTGAAAATATGACCGATCTCGATACCACGCGCAAAGTTAAGGACACCTTGTCCGTCTGGTGAAATTTCACCCTCACGAACTTCACGAATGTCCACATATTCTGCAGTAAAGTCACGACCTGGATTCACACCCGTCAAGTGGTAGCCATCTTCGTTAGCCCCTACAACAGCATTGCGAACATCTTGCACCTTACGGTCTGCAATGATTTTCACATTTTCTGGCAAACCAACTGGTCCAAGCGAACCAAATCCTGCTGGGACTACACTTGCGACTTCTTCCTCGCTCGCAACATCAAAGAAATCTGCACCCAAGTGGTTCTTTAACTTGACTTCATTGAGTTGGTCATTTCCAACTAGAAGGGCTGCAACAAGCTCCCCATCCGCCATGTAAAAGAGAGTTTTAATCGTTTGCTCTTCTGGCACGTTAAGGAAGGCTGCCACTTCATCAATGGATTTAACACCTGGAGTTTCCACTCGAGTCACTTCTTCTTCCGCAACGACACGGTTACTTGGTTTGTACTCGTTTGTTGCCATTTCTAAGTTAGCTGCATAGCTAGACTCACTTGAGTAGGCAATAGTGTCTTCACCAGAAACCATCCATTTGAGCAATTCTGCCTTGATTTCTTCTTGCACTTCTGCAGGAATCTCATCAAATGAGGCAACAGATTTGTCCAAGACAACCCAGCGGTCAAGGTCTGTACGGGCTGGTGTGATGGCCATAAATTCTTGGCTATCCTTACCACCCATGGCTCCACCGTCACCGATGATGGCCTTGAAGTCCAAGCCACTACGAGTGAAAATTCGTTCATAGGCCGCTTTGTACTCATCATAAGTCACATCCAAACTATCGTAATTAGCATGGAAACTATATCCGTCTTTCATGATAAATTCACGCGTACGGAGAAGGCCGTTACGTGGGCGTTTTTCATCACGGTACTTAGGTTGGATTTGGTAAAGGTTGAGTGGCAATTGCTTGTAAGACTTGACAGAGTCACGAACAATAGCTGTAAAAGTTTCTTCGTGTGTCGGACCTAGGATAAAGTCTGACTTTTCACGGTTTTTCAGTTTATAAAGGTCTTCACCATAGGTTTCATAACGACCTGATTCACGCCAAAGATCGGCACTGAGAAGGGCAGGAGCCAACATCTCCACCGCACCAATCTTATCAAACTCTTGGCGCATGATGTTTTTAGCCTTTTCAATCACACGGTTAGCGAGTGGTAGGTAAGAATAAACACCAGCAGAAACTTGACGAACATAACCAGCACGCAACATAAGGGCGTGGCTGATAACTTGAGCATCGCTTGGCATTTCGCGAAGCGTTGGGATTAGCATTTTACTTTGTTTCATAATATTCCTCGATTATCTAAAAGAAGAGTCGCATAATGTCATTCCAGGTTACAGCTAGCATCAAGACAACCATGATAACTACACCAGCCATGGTGACATAGGTTTCAATTTCTTGTTTAAGGGGTTTCCGGCGGATAGCCTCTAGGATATTGAGCACAATCTTTCCACCATCCAAAGCCGGGATCGGAATCAAGTTAAAAATCCCGATATTAATGGAAATCATAGCTAGGAAGTAGAGGACATTCTCAAGACCATTTTTAGCAGCATCGCTACTTGCCTTAAAAATGGCAACGGGACCACCGAGTTTGTTCAAATCTGGATGGAAAATCAAGTTTTTCAGAGCCGAAAGGATACGGAGCCCTGAGTCAGCAGCGGTTGTAAAGCCACCAACAAACATGGATAGAAAGTCTGACTTGACCCCCGGTTGAACCCCAAGAATATAACGTCCTTGATTTTCTTCTGGAGTCACAGTGACTTGTTTTTCGCTACCATTTTTAGAAATGGTCACATCTAAGGTCGGGGCTGTCTTGTCCTTGGTATCTGCTTCCACAGCCTGGGTCAAGTCTTGCCAATTCTTAACCTCATGCGAGCCGACCTTGGTAATTTGAGCTGTCTCAGCTACACCCACCTTAGCCAAAGCCCCCTCTGGCATGACATGAAAGAGATTGGTCTGAGTGTCTCTAACACCACCCTGCAAAAAGATCAAGATCCAAAAAACAACAACACCTAAGATAAAGTTATTCATAGGACCTGCAAAGTTGGTGATGAGCTTGCCCCAGATAGAAGCATTTTGATACTGTACATCCAGAGGAGCGATGCGTACTTCAGTACCATCTGCCTCAACAACTGTTGCATCGTGATCCACAGCAAAGGTCTTTTCTTCTTCCAAGACCAATCCTTTAATGAAGAGCTTATCTTCGAAATCAAACTGGGTTACCTGTATAGGGAGAGCTGTTTGATCCAGTTTCTTCCCAGATAGATTGATTCGTTTGACCTTACCATCCTCTGCAAGTGTTAAACTGACTGGGGTTCCAGTCTTGATTTCCGTCGCATCATCGCCCCAACCAGCCATACGAACGTAGCCACCTAAAGGAAGGATCCGAATGGTATAAGCAGTGCCATCCTTACCAATATGGGCAAAAATCTTGGGGCCCATACCAATAGCAAATTCACGAACTAGAATGCCTGATTTCTTGGCAAAATAAAAATGTCCAAACTCATGCACCACCACAATAATCCCAAAAACGAGGATAAAGGTTAGCAATCCAATCATTCAATATTCCTTTCTTTAAAACAGGCCAAACAAGTGCATGATAGGAAAGACAACTAGCATACTGTCAAAACGATCCAACACACCACCATGCCCCGGGATAAATTTCCCAGAATCCTTGACACCGAAATGGCGTTTCATGGCACTCTCAATCAAGTCACCAAACTGACCTGCCACACTGAAGAAGACGGCAAAGAGGCTCATTCTATAAATCCCATAAGGGAGAGCAACTGTGCTATCTACTAGCATGAAGATTACTGTTACAATTACCGCACCTAGAATACCACCGATAAAGCCCTCAATGCTCTTATTGGGAGAAACTCTTGGTGCCAACTTATGCTTGCCAAAATTCATCCCTATTAGGTAAGCTGCACTATCTGTCGCCCAAACGATAAAAAGGGCCAAAAGTACCTTATCAAAACCTGCCACCCGAGCATCTAGTAAGGCATTGAAGCCAAAACCAACATAAAAGCTCACAGCAATTGGAAAAGCGGCATCTTCAATCGTATAGCTTTTACTGAAAACGGTGGTCCCTAGCATAATCGTAATTAAAACGCTGTAAGCAACCACATTCCCATCAACTGGCAAAAAAGTTAGATAATTTTCTAAGGGGATTGTGAGGGCGAAGGTCGCAAAGAGGGTCAAGGCGCCCTCGATGGTCATGGCCTTTAGCCCTTTCATCTGCAAGAGTTCATGGACAGCCAGCATCGCTAACAAACCAATCCCTATCTGCAACAAGAGTCCCCCCACAAATAAGACTGGAAGGAAAATAGCCAGGGCCAATACCGCAAACAATGTTCTCTTTTGTAAATCTTGGGTCATATCTTCTCCTAAACTCCTCCAAAACGGCGATTGCGACGATTATAGGCCGTAATAGCCTCCTTCAAAGATGCTTCATCAAAATCAGGCCACAAGGTATCCGTAAAGTAAAGCTCGCTATAGGCTGCTTGCCATGGCAAGAAATTACTCAAACGCAACTCACCACTCGTACGGATAATCAAATCAGGATCTCGCAAATCCTTTGGCAGGCGTTGTGTGAAAAGATAATCCCCTATCATATCTTCTGTGATATCACCAGGATTGATTTTGGCATCTAGAACTTCCTGAGCCAAGCTCTTAAAAGCCTGCGTAATTTCAGCACGACCACCATAGTTAAGCGCAAAATTGAGAATCAAACCTGTATTGTTCTTGGTCAATTCCTCTGCTTTTTTCAAAGCTTCAAAAGTCGGCTTAGGTAGGCGATCTGTCTCCCCAATCATCTGAATCTTAACATTATTTGCATGCAATTCAGGGACGTAGTTGTCATAAAACTCGACTGGCAAGTTCATGATAAACTTGACTTCTTGATCTGGACGCGTCCAGTTTTCCGTTGAAAAGGCATAAACCGTGATGACCTTAACTCCCATCTTATTAGCTGCCTTGGTCACCTTTTGGAGGGCTTCCATCCCCGCCTTATGACCAAAAACCCGTGGTTGCATCCGTTTTTTAGCCCAGCGACCATTTCCATCCATGATGATGCCAATGTGAGCAGGAACCTGTGTTGGAACCTCAACTTCTACAGCTTTATCTTTCTTAAAAAATCCAAACATGATCTTATTCCTATTCAAAAATCTATCGTTTCATTATACCATATTTCCCTCTATTCTTCTATTGCTAAGTTACTGCCCTGCTTACAGATAGACAAAAAATAAGCCGCCTGATTGGGCGACTTTATTTTATAGGGAGATTATTATGAAAAAGTTTTAGGAGTTTAAGTTAAGTTTCTCTTAACTTATGGATTTAGTATACACCTCCTAGCTTAAATTTTTCTTAAGTTTTTTGAGAAATGAAAAATCTAAAATAAGATTGCCCACTTGAGTGTACGAAAAGTACCTCAAATCATCTAAAATAGTCAATCTAAGTCTAAAACCTAGCTTTTTCTGAAAGTCATTTCAAGCTGACACCTTTTCCCATAGTTTATAGATTGGAACTTTGCTTCATAAGTTACTTTCATAATGCACTTATCTATCAAATCATATATTCTACACTATAGCTAGCATCTGATAAGATACGAGCCAGGAACTGCTTGGTTCGTTCTTCCTGCGGACGGCTAAAGAAATCATGCGGATTATTCTCCTCTACGATACGGCCTCCATCCATGAAAATAACGTGGTTAGCGACATCCCTAGCAAATCCCATCTCATGTGTGACGACTACCATGGTCACACCTTCTCCCGCCAACTGTTTCAGAACATCCAAAACATCTCCAACCAACTCAGGGTCTAGTGCAGATGTTGGTTCATCGAGTAAAATCACCTCGGGCTTGACGGCAATGGCACGCGCAATTCCTATTCGTTGTTGTTGCCCTCCAGATAGCTGAGAAGGATAGTAGTCTTTGTAGGCTAGTAAACCAACTTTTTCCAAGGCGGATTCTGCACGTTTAAGCGCTTCTTCCTTGGGAACTTTACGAGCCACGATTAGGCCTTCTAGAATATTTTCCAGGGCTGTTTTATTTGCAAAGAGATTGTAGTGTTGGAAAACGAAGGCTGTTTTTTGGCGAATTTCTAGAATGTCTTTCTTGCTCAATTTGGCTAAGTCATAGGTCTTTCCTGCCAAGGTCAAACGGCCACTGTCAGCTTTTTCTAAGTGGTTGAGACAACGGAGAAAGGTCGTTTTCCCCGAACCTGATGGTCCTAAAATAACGACGACATCCCCTTGATTGACCTGGAGATTGACATCCTCCAGTACCTGCCTCTCACCAAATGTTTTTGCGATATGTTCTACTTGTAACATCCTGTCCTCCTATACGAAACGCGCGCTAGATGCTTTTGCACTCTTTTCTTTTTTCACATAGCCTTTCTCCAGTAGGGAGAAGCCCCACTGAATCAAACCACAGATCAAAATATACTGCAAAAAGATCACAAAATAAGACTCAAAATACTGGTAACCGTAGGACGCTTCTACACGAGCAATAGCGGTGATGTCCTTGATAGTCATAACAAAGACCAGAGAGGTCCCTTTGACGATATTGATCACCAGATTGGCCAAGTTAGGCAAGGCTGAGCGCAAGGCTTGAGGAAAAACAATCCTTAGATAGGCCTGGGTCGTAGTCAGCCCAATCGCATGCGCTGCCTCTAGTTGTCCCTTGTCCACCGTCAAGATAGCTGAACGCAAAATCTCCGACAAACTCCCGACTGTCATCAAACTATAAATGACAAAAGCATAGTAGAGAGGATCAAGCTTGAAAATATCAAAGTCGCTTCCTATGCTTTTGAAAAATTGATTCAGCAAACTTGGAAACAAACTATAAAAGAAGAGAATCAATAAAATCGGTGGAGTCGCTCGGATAAAAGCCAGATAGACTAGAGAAAAACTCCTCACCCCTCGAATCTTGTAAATCTGCCCCAAGGCTAAAAATAGAGCAGGTAAAAAGCTTAAGACCATAGCCACAATCATGATAACCAAGGTGATTGGCACACCCTTCAAGGTCTCCAGAAAGGTCTTTACAATATAGTCTATATCCATTTCTTACCTCCCTTTTGTTTCCAAAGACTTCTCAAGCAAACGACTCAAACTAGAGATAACCAAGGCAATCCCCCAATAAAGAAGTGCAACTGCCGTGTAGGTTTCCAGAGAGTAGTTCCCTAAATTGCGACTGATCAAGAGATTGCCTGCCCCCATAACATCAACGAAACCAATCGTATAGGCCAAGGCAGCATCCCGCATGAGATTGAGAATAGCGGTCGTTATATTGGGAAGAGCAACTTGAAAAGCTTGGGGGAAAATGATTCTCCAAAAAGTCTGACTTGGAGTCAAACCAATACTAAGCCCGGCCTCTGTCTGCCCCTTTGGAATAGCTTGATAGGCCGCCTTGAAAACCTCGGCAACAATAGCCGCAAACAAGAGAATCATCGTCAGGAGAACAAAAATAGTTTTAGACCAGTTGTTGATATCCAAACCAAGCCACCATTTCAGAAATTCTGGCAAACCATAAAAGACTAGAAAAAGCAAGACAATCGGCGGTGTACAACGAAGGGTAAAGATATAGCCTTTGGAAATCGCTGCAAAACTCTTGTCTTCTCCTACTTGCGCCCAGGCCAAGAGACCTCCAAAAAGGGAACCAAGAAGAGTGGTAAAAAAGAGAATGGACAAGGTCATAGGAAGCGCCTGCCATAAGGTCGGTAAAAACTGAAAGACCTTGGAAAAATCATAAGAAACCATGCAAAACCCTTTCTAGTCTTGGAATTTCTAGTCTAGTCTTTGTCTACGTAACTAAAGACATCTTCTTTAAAGTATTGCTGAGATAGCTTAGCAAGCGTGCCATCTTCTTTCAACTCTTTGATTGCTTTTTCGTATTCTTTAGCGAATTTCTCACCCTTTTCATCACGGTGAATCAAGGGATAAGTTGGAATACCTTTATATGGGAACCAGCTGAGTTTATCCGCATATTGGTGGTAAGGACCATCTTCTGCAGTAACTGCTTTTTCAAAGGACAGCTTGATATCAAAGAAGGCGTCATAACGTCCTTCTAAGACCCAGGCATAGGCATCTGCCACTTTAAAGGATTCAGCTGCTGTCAGCTCAATTGATGCATCCTGATGTTTTTCATTGTAGCTGGTGATGACATTCCATTGAGCATTCTGTGGAGAGATGGGAACCAATTTCCCTTTATTCTTAGCAAAGTCATCAATGGTTTTGTATTTCTGTTCATCTTCTTTTCTGACAGTAAATCCGATGATACTCGCTCCGACTGGTTCAGATGGAATGACAAACTTTTTAGCTCGTTCATCTGTGTACCAAGCTCCCTTGGTTCCGATGTCATACTTGCCTGATTCCAGACCAATCAAGAGGTCGTCATCACTGGTACCCGTATATTCAAATTGATAGTTTGCCAACTTCTCATCAACAGCCTTCAAAACAGCTACTTCATAACCATCTGATTCCCCTTTTTCATTGACAAAGTCATAAGGTACATAGTTTTGTGTATGGGCAACCTTCAAGGTTATAACTTCAGCAGACGAAGCCGTTTCTCCCTCCTTGGCTGGAGCACCAGCTAAACTTCTTCCGATAATCGTTGCCCCAATTACTGCAACAACTGCTACACCACCGATAATCCATGCTTTTTTACTCATCTTTTTCTCCTTTAGTTTTCAAGCGCTTCTCTCACCCACTGGATACGTTCAACTGCGATATCACTTGGAATGGTACAATCCGCCCCAAGTACCAAGCCCTGTTCCCCAGCTTCTGCAACTAGTTTCTTTGCTTCAGCCTGAATGGCATCCTTGCCACCAGTATACAGCAAGCCTGTCTTGCCATTTTCGAATCCTCCAAGAACCGTACGTCCCTTGAAAATCTCACGACCTTCCTTGAGAGTGATTCCCTCTGGTCCTACAGCCCAGTTAAAGACTTGGGCTGGATAATCTGCAAAAAGGTGAATATCATTTCGCGCTCCCTCGTAACCACAGATATGAAGAACAGTGACGCCACCAACAGCACTAGCTGCTTCCAGAACAGTTATCTCGCTAGGTGCAATGACGGCTTGATAATCTGCTGCCGACACTCGTTGATCTTGGATACTTTGCACGCTGAGGTAGATTCCATCAGCACCAGCCTCTTCGATAACAGCTCGGCTGAGACTCGCAATATCCTCTGCAATCACATCCAACACCTTTTTAAGGGCTTCAGGATCTTCCACCAGAAAATCTGCAATGAGGTCATCGCCACCAGACACTTCCCCAAGCAGCCACTTGAGATAGGTCACAGGAGCAAAAATATTGTAAATCGCAACGATATCTTCTGTAAATTCTTGCTTGATTTTCTTAACCAGATCCACCTGCTCTTTTATCCAAGCGTGATCTGGTCCGAGTGGTTGAATGGTCGCCAATTCTTGAAGTGATTTTCCTTTGGCAATCGCTGGATTTGGATAAGCAAAGTAGCCATCACTCATGAGTTTGATAAAGTCTGGCTGAACTTCTCGGATAAAGCGCTTATGGCCCTCAATATTCTTCTCGATAATGACTGGATTTGAGAAACCGTGTAGCCATTCGTCTTCGGATGTGAAATGGTGCCAAAAACCAACTGGCACACGTTCAACTTTTTCACCTCTAAATGCTTTTAAAACCCATTCTCTTTTTTCTGACATTCTTATTCTCCATTTCTTACTTTTTCAACTAATAAACTGCTTGCGATATCATTCGAGCGTAGAAAGGGGAGACTGGACTTGGAAAAATCCTGAACTCCACGACATCTCTCTCCATTTTTGCAGTGCCCATTTTTTACGACGCTTATGGCAACCAAAGCCAGCAAACCGACAACTGCAATGAAGATGCCCCATCTTTTACTTTTCATAGCTCCTCCTTTTAGAGAACAGCTGCCTGCCGAATCCAGTCCAACCTCTCTAAGTCAAAGTCATCTGGAACAGTACAGTCAGCTCCCAGAAGAACGCCTTTACTCCCAGCTTCAGCCAGTAACCGTCTTGTTTCATTTTGCAATTCCGCCTTGGAACCTTGATAAAGCAAGCTTTTCTTGCCATTTTCAAATCCACCTAAAACGGCCTTGCCTGGAAACAACTCTTGCCCCTGTGTCAAACTAACCTCCTCATGGTGTGTCGCCCAGTTGACCACTTGAGCTGGATAATCCTTAAATATCGTCACATCATTGCTCGCACCTTCAAAACCACAGATATGGAGGATATTGGTCCCACCCACCTGATTGGCTGCCTCCAAAATCGCTATATTGCTCGGTTCGATATAGGTTTGGTAGAGTGCTGGTGTGATGCGCTCATCTTGAATTTCCTGGGTGCTGAGGTAAATTCCGTCAACACCGCCTTGCTGGATGATTTTCTGAGTTAGGATAGCAATATCTCCTGCAATCACATCTAGAATAGCTCTGAATTGCTCAGGATTTTCAAGCAATAGATCAGCCACTTCCCTATCTCCTCGAGAAGTTTCTGTACGGAACCAGCGCTTTAAGTAGGAGATAGGTGAAAAGATATTGTAGAAAGAAGCTATCTCTTCTGTAAAGGTCTCTCGAATCGCTTGTACCACTTCCACCTGTTGCTGAATCCATAGGTGTTCCTCACCAATCGACTCAATAGAAGTCAGCTCCTGAATGCTTGCAATCGTAGGACTATAGACATTACTTGGATAAAGGAAAAAACCGTCGCTCATAATTTTGACAAAATCAGGACGAATCCTTTCCACATAGTTGCGATGCCCATCAACACTCTTTTGAAAGATACGTGGATTATTTAATCCCTGCCCCTTTTCTTCGAGTGTTACAAAATGAAACCAAAATCCCACAGGAACTCTTTCCACTTCATCGCCTCGAATCGCTCTAAAAACCAGATCTCTTTTACTTGCCATACCTCTCTCCTTCCATTTGGATTGAAACCATCTTACCACTCCTTTTCCCCTTTTCCCAATATATATTGACTATTGACTTGATTGGGAATTTTTATATCTATAAAGAAAAAATCCCTGAAAAGCTTGAAGTTACTAGCCTTTCAAAGATTCACTTTATTTTCATCTATTTTTCAAAAAGAAGCTGATATAGATTTTCTATCAAGCCGATTGGATTTTTTTATACCCCCTCTTTCATGGCAAAGTAAGCACATATTTTCGGCGCCACTTGTGTGCCAAAGAGTTCAATAGCTCTCAGAACCTGGTCATGTGGCATGGAACCAAGCGGTAGATGGAGCATAAAGCGGTCCAAGTCTAAATCCTCAATCATGCGAATCAATTTTTCTGCCATCTGGTCTGGATTTCCCACAAACATGGCTCCATTTGGCCCAACTTGCTCCAAATATTGCTCATAGGTCAACTCCTGCCAGTGTGGACGGTCCTTGGAAATCACATCCACCACTTGCTTGGTCGGATGGAAATAATCTTTTACAGCCCGCTCGCCATCTTCAGCAATCCAGCCCCAAGAATGAGCGCCCACTTTCAGGTCTTTTTCAGCATGACCGGCCTCCCTACCAATCTCACGATAAGCTTGAATCAATTTCTTGAAGTAACGCGGATTACCACCGATAATGGCATAGACAATCGGCAACCCCATCTGAGCAATCTTCACTGTTGACTCTACATGACCACCTGTCGCCACCCACAATGGCAATTTGTCCTGAACTGGACGGGGATAAACTTCTTTTCCAGCAATGCTTTGGGTCAATTGTCCCTGCCAGTTCACTTGGGTGCTTTCATTTGCCAACTCAAGCAGTTCTAACTTTTCATCAAAGAGAGCTTCGTAGTCTTTCAAGTCATAGCCAAATAGTGGGAAGGACTCGGTGAATGAACCACGCCCTGCCATAATCTCCGCACGGCCATTTGACAAGGCATCGATGGTGGCATATTGTTGGAACAAGCGAATCGGATCCATACTCGAGAGAATGCTGACTGCACTGGTCAAACGGATTTTCTTGGTATTGACTGCCCCAGCTGCAAGAACAATCTCTGGCGCCGATACCGCAAAGTCCTCTCGATGGTGCTCCCCAATCCCATACACATCCAAACCAACCTTATCAGCCAGCTCAATTTCTGCCACCAACTGACGAATGCGTTCATCATGACTGTAAATCTGCCCAGTCGCTTCCAGAGCTGTTGTTTCACCAAATGTTGAAATTCCTAATTCTACCATCTTATTTCCTCGCTATCTCTTTTAGTTTTAGGACATTTTATCACTAATTAGTTTTATTTTCAATGAATTTGCTCATTAGAAAAAAGCCTAGTTCAACTAGACTTTCTTAGCTTATTCCACAGTTACTGACTTAGCAAGATTACGCGGTTTGTCCACATCAAGGCCACGGTGGAGTGTTGCAAAGTAAGCGACTAATTGCGTTGGTACGACCATTGAGATTGGTGAGAGGTAAGGGTGGACGGTCGTTAGGACGATATCGTCTGTATCTTTGGCAACATTCTCTTCTGCAATAGTGAGAACCTTGGCACCACGGGCTGCGACCTCTTGGATATTTCCACGAGTATGGTTGGCAAGGACTGGATCTGACAGGAGGGCCAAGACAGGCGTTCCTTCTTCAATCAAGGCAATCGTTCCATGCTTGAGTTCTCCTGCCGCAAAGCCTTCACACTGGATGTAAGAAATCTCTTTAAGCTTAAGACTCGCTTCCATAGCTACGTAGTAGTCTTGACCACGTCCGATATAAAAGGCGTTGCGAGTTGTTTCAAGAAGCTCACGAACCTTGGCATCAATGGTTTCTTTCTCAGAAAGAGTTGATTCGATAGACTGAGCCACGATAGACAACTCACGAATCAGATCAAAGGCTTGTGCTTTAGCATTGCCATTTGCTTCACCGACTGCCTTTGCAAGGAAGGCAAGGGCTGCAATTTGCGCTGTATAAGCCTTGGTTGATGCCACAGCAATTTCAGGACCCGCGTGAAGGAGCATGGTATGGTTGGCTTCGCGTGAAAGGGTTGAACCTGGCACGTTTGTCACTGTCAAGCTTTGGATGCCTAACTCATTGGCCTTGACCAAAACTTGACGGCTGTCAGCTGTTTCACCAGACTGGCTGATAAAGATAAAGAGTGGTTTTTGGCTGAGAAGTGGCATACCATAGCCCCACTCAGATGAGATTCCAAGTTCAACTGGCGTATCAGTCAATTCTTCCAGCATTTTCTTAGAAGCAAATCCTGCATGGTAAGATGTTCCAGCTGCAAGGATGTAGATACGGTCTGCGTCTTGAACAGCCTTGATGATAGCTGGATCTACGACAACTTGACCAGCCTCATCTGTGTAGGCTTGGATGAGTTTACGCATAACAGTTGGTTGCTCATCGATTTCCTTGAGCATGTAGTAAGGATAAGTTCCCTTACCGATATCTGACAAGTCAAGTTCCGCAGTATAGCTAGTACGTTCACGACGATTGCCATCATAGTCTTGCACTTCAACGCTATCAGCCTTGACAATTACCAACTCTTGATCATGAATTTCCATATATTGGTTGGTCTCACGAATCATAGCCATAGCATCTGAGCAGACCATATTATAACCTTCTCCAAGACCAATCAAAAGTGGAGATTTGTTCTTAGCAACATAGATGACATCTGGATTTTCAGAGTCAATCAAGGCAAAGGCATAAGAACCACGAATGATGTGAAGGGCCTTTTTGAAGGCTTCAAGAACTGAAAGTCCATCTTCTTCTGCAAATTTCCCAATCAAGTGAACAGCGATTTCCGTATCGGTTTGCCCCTTGAAGTGGTGACCTGCAAGGTATTCTTCCTTGATTTCAAGGTAGTTTTCAATCACTCCATTGTGCACCAAAACAAAACGTCCAGTCTCAGAGCGGTGTGGGTGAGCATTGTCCTCAGTTGGTTTACCATGAGTCGCCCAACGAGTATGACCGATACCAGTTGTTCCCTCAACACCAGTAGTTTTAGCAGACAATTCAGCGATACGGCCAACAGCCTTGACTAGATGATTTTCAGCACCACCTAGGACAAAAATTCCCGCAGAATCATAGCCACGGTATTCAAGCTTTTCAAGCCCTTGAATCAAAATATCAGTTGCATTTGTGTTTCCAACAACACCGACAATTCCACACATAGTATATACGACACAGATCAGCTGTGCTTTCTCCTTAAATTGGTATAGTCTGATTTTCCTTTTACAGAACCAGCAAAGACAGTATATACTTGTTTTTCTCACTTGTCAAGTATAAAAATTGGTATAGTTTTTTAAAATACCATCAGAGCAAGATTTCACTTGAGAACTGACAAGTAGGATTCGATTACTTATAATAGAGAGAGGAGGTAGTTACCATGTGGTTTTTCTTCGCACTTTTATCTGCTGTCTTTGCAGCCTTAACTTCTATTTTAGCCAAGATTGGGATTGAGGGAGTTCCGTCCAATCTAGCAACAGCCATTCGTACGGTCGTCGTCATCCTTATGGCTTGGGCCATGGTTTTCTTGACCAATAGTCAGACTGAGATTGTCAACATCAGTAGAAAAAGTTGGCTCTTTCTCATCCTGTCTGGTTTGGCAACGGGTGCCTCCTGGCTCTGCTACTACAAGGCCTTGCAGATGGGCAATGCAACTGAGGTATCTGCTGTTGATAAATTCAGTCTCGTCATTACCCTCGTTTTAGCCTTTTTCTTTCTACAGGATATCCTGACGTTTAAAACAATCATTGGCTGCATCTTGATTACGATTGGGACCTTGGTGATGATTTTGTAATCCTCTCCCCCTCCATATATGACCTCCCCCCAAAAAAGCTAGATAGTTTTGGGGGGATTTTCTTACGTCTAAATTTATAGGTACAGGGAATCAGCTTCAAGCGTCTAGCAAAAAGGAGAGAACCAAATTGGTTCCCTCCAAGATGTGGTTTTTCATCACCTCACTACACAGTTGACAAAAAACTAATTATCTCAGGCAGCTAACTTCGACTTGAAATTTTGCCTTTCTAAATCTGAATGTGGTAAACCGATGACCGACTTTTGACTAATCTAAGAGCATCATGGAATCAATAAACAATTTCTTTGTGAAATAACCATTTTTAATTAAGTAAGCTGTATATTTTGCTCTTGTAACCATTTGATCATACTCTTCTGCCGTACATTCCTGAACCACGCGGCTAGCTTCTTCCAAACTAGACACGACAAAGCCCAATCCTTTCTCACGGATATAGTCCGCATTAGAAAGATAGTCTGGCACAACCACAGGAATACCCGCAGCCAGATAAGTTGTCAACTTATACGAAACATTCTCTTTGTAGTAGTCACGCTCTTCCGCAGGATTTTCGGAATTTCCCCATACTAGGCCAAAGCCTCCTCCTTTAGACAACTCCAACAATAATTCCTGCTGAGTTCGCCAACCTTCAAGGTGGACTTTGGAATAATCTACTCCCTCTGCTCTCGTAGCATAAACATGAAGGGGGGTACTGTGTTTCCAGTCAACGATATGTGGAAAACGAGATGGGTCTCCTGAGAAGATTAATTTTTTCTCAAATTTTGGAGTATAGAGTTCCAAACCATGGGGAAGATCCCAAAGTTTTTGAACAACGTAGTTCTTGACGGTTAATCCTTCTGAAACGAGTTTCTGGTACATTTGTTCGGATGGTACTACCACCACATCACATTTATTATACATGTCAATGTGGGCCTTCATAAGATAATAATTGCTCTCAAACATTAGTGGCTGAACATCATGGATAAACATCACCATTTTTACATGAGAAAGCTTTAACTTTTCTATCAAGTGATTGTCCCATTCAACACTATTCCATGAAGGAGATTGGAAAAAAACGACATCTCCATAAGATACCCCCGCGACAATTCCATCCATTCGCGAGTTCAGTTCTTCCCACGGTTCATGGCTTGCATCATAAAAATATATCCCCAGTTCGTTAACTCCAAAGTCTCGAACAATTTTCATGACATTGTTCTGCGCCATCAAGGCAACACTCGTTGATGCTTGCCCAAATAAATTTGTGAAATGTACTTTCATTGTTTTCTAAATCCTCGTCTCAGTAATTTCTCTAAACATTGTATCATAATTTACGACTTTTCAAAAGCGTTTACATGCCAATTTTCAAGCTCAAGTTAGTTACTTGGGATAATTTCCCAGGAGTCCTATCTTTCAAGAACAATAAGGATAGCCTTAATAAACGTTTTTCTCACTCAATCTCACAAATTCGGTATCTTTGTTAGCTATGATAGATTGAATGAGTTGTTCCTGTTGAGTATATAATTTTTTGTACCTTTAGATTTCTCTGTTTATCTTGTGATGACTACAAGCTCACATATAGAATTCTTATGTAATCAAGTCACTAACTTCTTTTCAGAGATTCGAGAAAGTGAGATTTTCCCATTTTTCTTGCCAATTTTTCTTGGATAAGCGCTCTTGATAGAGTTTCATTCGGTCTTCATTATCTAAGAAGTGAGGAGTCGGGTGAACTTGAAACTTCAAAATATCCTCTAAACCATAAGGTGCGAAGAGCTCTAAAGTTGCGTCGGCATGCAAGCGAAGCCCTATCGCTGTACAACGCTCGGGATACTTAGCCATCGCATCACAGGAGCTGATATAGGGAACAGTGTGGGGACTGTGCAGATGCATATAGACCTGATTTTTCAACTCCCACTGATACTGAGGAAAATCCTCTCTCAGCTTGTTCTCTAGGGATACTGTTTCCTCATAAGAAACATCTGGATCAAAGAAAATCACATCCACATCCGTCTCACGGTCAAAAGGCGATTTATCTGACAAGAGATCCCAAATGAAATTTCTGACAGAACCTGCTGCTAACCAAGAGTCTTTCAGAGCAAGGTTTCGGATGATGGTTAAAATGGCCATCATATCTGGATTTTCTCTGAAAGCCTCTAGAATTTCGTGCTCATTTTTCACTGTATTCATAACCTAAATGCTCATATGCTTTAGCTGTTGCAACCCGTCCAGACCGTGTCCGCATGATAAATCCTTTTTGGATCAGGTAGGGTTCGTACATGTCTTCGACCGTTTCGCGCTCCTCGGCAATATTAACGGAGAGAGTTCCCAGCCCGACAGGACCACCACCGTACATCTCAATCATGGTACGAAGGATTTTCTGGTCCACATAGTCTAACCCTTCGTGGTCTACATCCAGCATAGTCAAGGCCTTATCGGTAATAACATCATCGATAACCCCATTCCCCATAATCTGGGCAAAGTCGCGCACGCGCTTGAGGAGACGATTGGCGATACGAGGAGTTCCACGACTGCGTAAGGCCAACTCCGAAGCTGCCTCATGAGTGATTTCCATCTCAAAAATATCTGCCGTCCGTTCAACAATTTCCGTCAAGTCAGCATGGGCATAGTATTCCATATGACCTGTAATCCCAAAACGTGCCCGCAAAGGATTTGAGAGCATCCCCGCACGTGTCGTCGCACCAATCAAGGTAAAAGGTGGCAAGTCTAAATGGACACTGCGACTGCCCTCACCAGCCCCAATCATAATGTCAATGTAGAAGTCCTCCATGGCACTATAGAGCACCTCTTCCACCGACATGGGCAAGCGATGAATCTCGTCAATAAAGAGGACGTCCCCAGGCTCCAAATCATTCAAAATCGCTACCAGATCACCCGCTTTTTCAATGACAGGACCAGACGTTTGCTTGAGATTGACTCCCAATTCATTAGCAATGACAAAGGCCATGGTCGTTTTCCCCAAACCTGGAGGCCCAAATAAGAGTACATGGTCCAGCGCTTCATCCCGCATTTTGGCAGCTTCGATAAAGATTTGGAGCTGATCCTTCACCTTATCCTGCCCGATATATTCACGTAAGTATTGAGGACGGAGCGTACGTTCTACTAACTCCTCATCCCCCATTATCTCATTATCTAAAATTCTATTCATGTTTCCATTATATCAAAAATCCAAGCCACAAACAAAAAAGCCACCTGATTGGGTGGCCTCTTTAGGGAGATTATTATGAAAAAGAAAGGATTAGGATTTCATTAAATAAAGGGTACTCAATGAAAATCGAAATCAGACTAGGCAGATAGACGCAAGCATAACTATAGTTA